>WQWD01000064.1 GCA_009785545.1 Treponema sp.
ATTGCAAGCGGCGATTGTGTTGGGCAGCTCAAACGATACAGAAACGGGCGGGGAGCTTCTTTCATGGTCGGCAGCGGCAAAAGGAAGGGAGGGCTGGTTTAAGCGGCTTGAATCTGGAAGAAGCGCTCTGCTCCTTCATGACAGAAATACCATTTTTAAAGCCGCCTCCCCTTCCCGCCAAAGCCGCATTTTAATCCCGTTAGCGAATGACGGCCTTTTACTTTGGGAAAGCCTTCGCCGCTGCCCGGAGGGTCTAACCGCCGCCCTTGTAGACACTCAAGCGGCAAGAGAAGCTCTCTTGCGTTATTCCGCTGTTTTAGACGAAACCGAAAAGCCGCTAATCGCCGTAACCGAAAACACATTGCCGGCAGCCGGACAATGCGAAGAATGGTTTGACTGCGCCGAGTTTGAGCATATCTTGATTCGTGCGCCCCGCCTTAACACCGGGCTTTCGGCTCTTGCCGCCTCCGCAAAACCTTTATTGTCAAAAAACGGCTCTTTTGTTTTGCTGTCATCACCGCCGCATCTTGGAGAGCGAATATCAAGAATACTAAAAAATTTATCAAATTCAGAACAATTAATTTCTAAATTAGCTGATACTGAAGAAGAATTCTTTAAAAATTTGTCAGGCCAGGGCATTTGGAACGAAGATGAACTTGCTTCTGCCTTTGAAAAAGAGGGATTTTCTATTGAATTAAGTATAATCGAGCAAAATGAAGAGCGTTTGATTGGAGAAAAAGACATTTCTACATGGTTTAACATCGAAAAGTCAAGATGGGGCTCATTTATATCAGAAAAACTTAAAGAAAGCGAATTTAACGCAGTAAAACAAGCGCTTTTAACGCAAATTGCCAACGGCCCTCTTGTATGGCGCTGGAAAACTATCTGTTTTAAAGCAAAATCCAATTGAGCCTGTCCAAAAAACTGAAGTTTTGGGACAGCCTTAATTAAAAAAAATTTATATAAATATTTAATAAAAAAAGTTCACAAAATAAAAAATTCATGCTATACTTAAATATAATAATTAATTGAGATTGTTCTGGGATAATCCAAATTATCACAAAAGGTGGAGAGTATGAAAAAGGAAACTAACAAAAAAAACGTAAGCAAAAAAACGGAAAAAACTACAAAACCAGCTAAAACAGCAGCAAAACCTGCCGCAAAATCCATAACAAAGACGGTCAAAAAAACTCCGGTTAAACCGGCAAAAGCAGCCGTGAAACCAATTACAAAACAAGCGGCGAAGTCGGCGTTGCCGGCGTTGCCGGCAAAAAAAACTGCGGCTAAGCCGCAAACCAAAACTATGGCAAAACCTGCGCCAAAATCAGCAGGCAAGGCAACGGCTAAGCCGGCGCTGTCGGCGTTGCCGGCAAAAAAAACTACCGTTAAAGCCGCTGAAACAAAGGCTAAACCTGCCGCAAAGCCAAAGGTTAAACCCGTGGACAAACCGGCAAAAGCAGCGACTAAACCAATCACAAAACCGGCGGCTAAGCCGTTAGCCAAATCTGCGGTTAAACCTGTAATAAAACCACAACACACCATTGATCCGGCTCCTGAAAAACCCGTCCTAAATATGGGGCTTCCTGACGGCAGCGATGTTCAGCCAACCGGCAACAGAAGACCGCTGATTGTTTGGCCGAAGTGAGAGCTAAAGAAAAATTATCAAACAGAAAGTTTAGAAAAAATTAGTATCTAAATAAAAGGCTGCCCAGTATTTGAGCAGCCTTTTATTTTATTTAGATTTGATTCACTGCGCAACTTAAACACAGTTACGCAGGTGAATTTTAATTACGGCTGTTCTTCAACTGTTACATCAATGAAAGCAGAAACAGCAGCATTACTAACTAAAGCCGCAGTAACTCTTACCGGAGTGGTTGTCACAGCTACAGCAGTGATTTCGCCTGTTTCGGCGTCAACGCTTACTCTTGAAGTATCAGCAGACGACCATACCAAGTCACCGCCGCCGCCAAAAGGTATTCGCCTGACAGAAGGAGTAAATGTACCTCCTACCAAAAGATCAGTTTCATCCGGAGTCATATGAAGCCCTGTAGTTGGAACACGATCCATATTGTAAACAATACGGAACCCTGATTGATCATAACCAAAGTGCGCCCAGTAACCGGTACGATTCCAGATCGAAGGGCGATCAACCGTCGCACCAACGTCATTAAACCAATCTCCGCCATGACCTAAACGGCGTTGGTCGCCTGCGGTAGGTCTGTTAATTCCTCTAAAATCAAACAACTCACCGTTCACGACATTCGCACCTTGGTTATTTCCGCCATTTACCCAGTCCCAGTTCCATTCAAAAACGTTTCCGCTCATGTCGTATAACCCCAGTTCATTGGGCTCTCTTAATCCAACAGGTCTTGTTCCATCAAGTCTTGACAAAACATTAGTATCATTTATAGAGAGCCACGCATGGGCAAGCCTGCCAGTTCGCAATTGTCCTGCATTATTTACAGCACTAGCTCCGGCAAACGCTTTTCTGAACCCCTGTGTATTAACTTGTACATTTTCGCCATGAATATCTTGCATGGTTTCGATAGAACCAGGAACAGAACATTCTAAACCGCCCATAGCTGCCCATTGCCATTCCCAACCTGTTGGAAGGCGAAAACCGCTTGCTTCCCAATTTACGCTTGTAGCTTGCCATTCTTCTACTGCAGTACCGCCGCTATTCGTGCCTAGTCCTGCAGGTCGGAAAGCCGGAATTTCTGAGGGGCAAATAGTAGCCCAATTGGTAACACCTTCAACATCATATACAAGTTCCCTTTCCATTATTGCACTAAGCCTATTAGAGAAAGCTATGGCATCATACCAGCTAATACGCGAGGCAGGAAATCTGTCACGATTAGCACCACCTCTAAGTTCTGACTCAGAAGAATGTGTAAAAACTCTGTCGCCAGTTGTCTGCCAACCTGTTCCCATTACAGCTTCCCACTGACCAACAGTAATCGGGTATTTTGACATCCTAAAACCTCTGGTAATATGAGAAAGATGTGAAGTGTTGTTAAGAGAAGTACCTCCGCCATACCTTAAAAAACTGCCAGGTTGAACGGTAACAAATTCCAAGCCTAAGCCTTCTCTAGGAAGAAAATCAACAATGGCTACATTTAAAGTTCTGAGTACTCTATTCAAATCTGCCTGAGTGCCTTCTACATTGATATTGTCTACAAAGTCCATTGACGCTTTTAATGCTTCTACAAGAGCATCGTATTCCACATCAGTTACCCAGTATTTACCAAAGGGAATCTCCAAGCCTGGCACAGGGGTAGTCGCTACAGGTTCTATTTCAAACTGCCTGTCAGACAAATCATAAAGATTTTCAAATATCCATTCGATCACGTCTTCCAAAACTTGGGTATCCGGAACCATTGTTCCAACAACACCTTCTGCAATTGCTTCATTAACCGCAGCTATTGCCTCGAGCAGATCTTCTAATAATCTTTTATTCGTTTCCGCATTTTGAGTAGCTTCCGCAGCGAAAGCTTGTGCAATTGCAGCTTCAAGAGCTTCAATTGTACTTGGAGGTATTATTACAACACCTCTTGGAACTCCCGCCGGATTTTGAGCGCCGGTTACCCCTTCAAGAAGCGTTTGCGCTTCTGAGATAGCGTTTTCAACTTGGGTTCTTGTTACAGCGTCTATATAAACAGTCGTAACTTCACCGCAACTGATAAACAAAGAGACGATAAACAATAAAAATACAGGAAGTAATTTTACGGAGCCTCTTGTTAATTGTTTTTTCATTTATTCCTCCCTAAAAAAGATCGTCAATATTAACGATTAAAGTGTAAACCTGAGTGGTAAACCTATCATGTGCTCCGGCGATATTTGCGTTATCCGGCACACCGTCTAATGATCCCCGGCAATTCTGCACAAAAATGTGGAGCTTGCTTTGTTCTTTCCAGAGACATGTGTCCATAGACGGCTCCCAGAAATTTACAGAAAAATCTGTTAAAAATCGATGTCTCCATTTATCTGGACCTTCAGGAGCAAAAATGTCGTCAGTATAGAACAATGAAACTCTTCTTTCATCATAAGTAGCGTTTGCTGCAGCTAAGTTCGCAATACCGCTATCTTGGAAACGGGCTATAAAAAACGCTTCCATTCTGTCGCCAACCTGCCTCGCTACCATACGAGGACGAGAAAGCGAAGATGTTATTGTACCTCCTCCTGAAAGGAAAGGATTACGAATCGTATTGTCATTGAAAGTCCTGTTGGAAACTTGAGTTAATCTCCAACCTGTCCCCCCCAGACTTGCCGGGTGGTAAAAAATAACAAAGTATTGCATTGGATGCAGGTTTGGCGTACCGACCGAATTCGGTAAACTAAAATATGTTGAAATCATCGGGATGCCATTCACAGCCGTCATATTTGTTTGGTTCATAAGGTTTCTGTTACGTGGTATTTCCCATGCCATTTCACCTCTTTGAGCAGGATTTACCGCGTTGTGCTGACCAATTGGCGTAACGTGCTGTGCCCCGTCAGATAGCCTCTGCCAAGTTAGACCTTCATCATCAGAAAAGGCGTAGAACATATTAGCGTTTGTTTCAACGGCCGGAGTTTCACGGAAATTCCACGCAACGTGTACCCTGTCATTCTCATCAACAAATACCTGCCAATATGGGCTGTATGTCGATCCGCCGATCAAAGGAACGTTTGTACCGTCCAAAAGCGCATCTTGCATACGATCCCATCTTCTTAAATTATTATCCCACCGGTTTACTACCAAGTGCCCGGATCCAGAGCCGCCTTGTCGGTAGAAAAATAACAGATTGCCATTACTCAATTTGTAGAATTCTACATAAGTTACACTGCTTTCTCTGGCGGCAGCACTGCCGTGTGTAGTACCTATCATAAATCGTCTGTCAGCTGCCATAGGCGGTACGCCCGGAGCCGGACCTCGGTAATATAATAACGGCTGGTTGTGATCGTTAATAGCTACATGGATATAACCGGAGCCGTCAACAATCATGCTGGGAGAATTATGAGCGTTATTAACCCTGCCTACAATATCACTTCTAAAAAGCCGGTATTCAGGCTCATGCATAAATCTCCATCCATATTCCAGAACAGAATGTTGCGCTGTATGATTTTCAACAAAGTATGATGTCCACTGTATAGCAGGACTGCCGTCTTCCGGCTGGAAAGTTACCATCGCACTTTGCCGGAACGGAACATTGTTTGTCGAGTTACCAGCAAAACCCATTCCGGCTCTGACTAGCCTTACACTACCAGGTCCAGTTCTTATCCCGGTATTAAATGCAGTTATAGCAGCATCTAAAGCCGCAACTCCATAGGTTATTTGATCCTGACTTGTAACGTTGCGTAACGCAGTATCCTGAGCGTTGATAACTGTTGTGAAAGCATTTGCGACAGTAGTAGGAGTCCAACGGACATCTGCCGGAGCATCAACTGTGGCGTCAGTAATAACACCCGGTGCATTAGCAAAAACATTTCTTGCTTCGACAAGTCTGTTTAATAGAGCAAGACCGCTGAAAGCCGCATTACCATAACTGGCTGCATCGTTTAATGTATCTACAGCATCTACTAATAGTTGTATTACATCGTCAATCTCCGCCTGTGTAGGACGAAGGTCTTCCAGTACGCTTTCAGCAAGACCAATTGCAGTTTGTAAGGGAAGGGCAAACATAGCCGGAACCCATCTAACATCATTTGGTACGCCATTTCCATTCGACACGATAACTACGTGGTTTAATACCTGTATTGCACTATTCCTTGCTGCCAACAAGTTTGCAGTGTCGATGTCGCCGTCGTTGACGTAACCGTTGCCGCCGCCACCGCCGTTATTATCGCATGATGCGAAAATCATAATACCGGCGACCAGAAGAGCAAATGCCCATTGCCATTTTTTGTTTTTCATTTTCTTCATGTTTAATCTCCTAAAATTAGTTAAATACAGGGACATACCGGCTTTAAGTCAGTATGCCCTCTTATAAATCATTTACTTCATCGATCTTCAAATCACGGATCCTGTACTTCAGGATCCGTGCTTCTGCGAACTCTAACTTGCCTCAAACTGGCGTCAATAACTCCGCCGTCAAGTATGTACGGATTAAATGTAGCACGAGTTCCGTATATTCTTATGTGAATGTAACGCGCTGAGAAACCCATTCCCTCAGGACCGCCACGGTAAACAAGACCGTTCCCCCAAGTATTATTTCCGGGAAAAGGAACATCAACTATTCCGGCAGAAACAGCCGTACAGCCATTTATACCAGGGATAGGTCCGATAGGATCCATGCTATAAAACACTTCGTATTGAAACGCCCAGCGCTGCCCGCCATCATCACGAGCGCTAAAGTCAACCGAAACGATGTTGTGTATGACAGAGCCCAGATCAAGCGTCATGGCGTGTGCTCTCTTTCGTATGGCTGGAGGCATTATGTCAGATAAAAATATACTCGGATGTCCGGGAGTTATTTCAGAACTAACAAAATCTTGTCTTCCGCCAGGCAAAAATTGAGTCATAGTATCCATCCAACTGCTTAGGTTACTGGCGTAAGCACCGGCCCACCCGAAGTCCCAGTGGTTAGCATTGCTGCCATTTAACATGATAGTTGGGGGGTTATTTGTATGAAAACAGCAAATTTCTATACCTGTGGCAGAACTTGTTACAGTCTGGAATGTCCCTGGAGACCAAGGCGCACCATCAAAGAAAATTGTTGCCGTCCCTTCTTCAGAATTATTTACAATAGCAAAATCATATTCAATATCAAGCACGAATTCGCCAAAATGGAAAAAATTCTCGACAAAGCCGTTAAAAGTAAAACCTTCTCTGGGAGTGATGTCAAGAACCACGTGGAAAGGTCTGTTCATTTCCAATGCGTCTTCGATGGGCTCTTCATCTACATCATCAGTGTAAAACCAAGTGAGTGCTCCTACATAAAACTGGTTTTGAGCGTTATTAAGCGCATCAACAGACGTTGATGGAATTTGCCTAAACCTTGGTATCACTACAGTAGAAAGATTACGGAAGCTTACGACAGTGTCCTGGAAAACTTGAGCGGTAGGAGCAAAACGTACTGTAATTGTACGATCCATCAAGTTAATGCTTTCAACTTCTCCCCAAGAATGGCTAAAACCGTCATGGATATTTAAACCGGCAAGCCTCCAACCGCTATTTGGGTTTATCGTTGCTATAGCTCTGTAAACACCCCCTGGAGCAAAAACACCATTCGAAGGCAGAATGTTTCCATCAATATCTGTCCAAACAACAGTTCCAGTAAATTGACCGGGGAAAGTTATTGTTTCAACCGGATTATCAAACCTTATTGGAGGAAGCAACGCATCTTCAAGAGCAGTTGCAGTAATCAATCTCGCATCACTAGCTTCCGCTTGCGGGAAATCAATCATAACTAAAAGAGTGGTACCGGTTCCTGTTGGATTAAATGAATAGCCGTAATTGTGGTTAACACGGGCTGTCGAAAATCCAGCGAAAGTATACCCTGCTCTCGCATTAAGAGTAACCATAACTCTATAAAAACGACCAGCAACAAAATTCCCCTGATTTAAGTGCAATACATCGTTATCCCAATCTTCCCGATTGTAAGCATACATCCAAATTATAGAACCAGTAAACCCTCCGGCTTCTATCCTATTACCCGGTATATTCCCACCAAGCGGAATACCCACATGTTCGGTTAAGTCCACTGCTCTTATACGAGTTGGTTCTACATTTGGCTGGCGTTGAACGTACTCTGTTGTGTCATTATCGCAAGCAGAAAACACCAAAAAAATAGAACAAATTAGTACCATAATCAGTGACCCGTTAAACCAATTTCTTTTTTTCATACACATCTCCTTCATTTATTTTCTGAGTGGAATACTTCCACATATTTTTATTGACCTGTAACAATGGTTGTGTATTCTATCCACAGACCAAAAGTACCAAGCCGCCAAAACCTTTCAACTGTAGCGATTCTGGTAATCCCATTATCTCTGGCTACCTGTTCAACCGACGGATAATTCTGCTCGCCAAAAACACCAAACCATACAATATTTGTCGCTTCGCCGCGTAACTCCATTATCACATCACCTGTGGTGAACCAATTTACCATAGTAGTCCTTGATGCACATCCGGAAAATACAGCGACAGCAAAAACAATCGCAAAAACAATCATCAACTTTTTCATACAAACCCCTTTGCAGCTTTTTGCCGCTTACTAATTAAAGTCTCATACGAAACTTTTCGTATTAAAATGTATAAGATACTGTAACCTGAAATCTGGCGTTAGGGTGAAAAATATCATTTGTTCTATCACCTGCATTGATATTAGGTAAACTGCTGAATTCCATATTCCTAAGATTAAATATAAATAACTGACCTAAAAGCGCTTCAAGCCCCGCACCAATTACAAGACCCTCTACCGGAGTAAACGTTAAGCCAAACCTGAAAAAAGGATTTGCCGTAGCTGCACCAGTAAAATAATCTATCCAGGATATACCCCTGATACTCCAATGTGAAGCATCGGTTCGATTAGCGTCATCACCGCCACTGAACAAAAGAGACCTAAAATCAAAAAGATCCAATGAGAAACCGGTGTAAAGAGCTAATTTATCAAAGCGATACCTGGCACCAACATCGAGGCCAAGATTAGCTCTTAACCAATGCGGTCTTGGATGTTCTGGCGAACCTTCAAGCGTATTATTCAGCGACCATGTATAATAATCCAGAGACAGTCTTGGCTTAATTCCAAATGTCATCCTTCTGATTTCTAATTGTCTTTCATAATGTACATAAAGGTTTGTGGTCCATCCTCCACCCGATCGATGCGGCTCACTCCCAATAAGTGCTGCATCCCCTGATACTTCATCAGGAAATTGAATCATCAAGTTAGCTTCAGCGACAAGAAAGTCGACGTCAGTTAACGTATACAACGCACCAAATTGAAATCCTAACATCGCTTCTCTTGAATCAACCATTCTAAGTGTCGGCACTCCATCATGAAGAGGTCTATTTGTTGTTGTTACTGTCCTAGGGAATTTGTAACCAATCCGTGCCCAAGGCGAAAAATTGCCAAAAGGCTGTCCCCATCCAAGCGCAATACTCGTATCTCCAGTTCGTGCCTCTGAAGCCGTAACTGTACCGTCAAAAGTTGTTCTGCCAAAAATATCATTCATTATCAAATCAAGGCGGAAGCCCATACCGGCAATCCCAAAAAGTACGGCTAAATAATTGTTCCATGATATAGATGTTACTGTTCTTACACCGTCACTTATCTCTGTATTTCGACTATCAACATTGAAAAACGAACCGGCATAATAAACACCAATATAACTAGCACCCAAGATATTATCACCAAGCGTTCTGCCAAACCCAAAACTAATGGTCGAATTCGGGTTATCATTCTGGAATCCGCCCAAAAATACAAAAGTACCAATATCCGGATTGTAAAAAGTCGGGTCGACAAAAAGATCCATGTCGGCGTTAAATACTTGGGCAGTAAAACGGCTTTCAATTGATTCGGTCTGCACCGCATTAAAATTCCAATTAAAATAATTGTCAAAATCATTTAATCCGGGTAACCCTTGCCCCCAAACAACCCCACTTACCATTAAAGCAATGGCAAGAGCAAAAACAATTCTTTTCATAAGCATCTCCTTCAAACATTTTTTGATGCGGCATTAAAACACCACATATCGTTAATTATATGAAACACCGGTTTTTCCGGTAAATTTCCCAATTTTAGTGCTTTTTGTCCCAAGCAGCTTATAGAAACAAAATTCCCAAGAGAAAATTCTAAAACCGAAAGTCCTATTCGCGGGAAAATTTGATTGAAAATAGATAAAAGGTAAAAAATTACATAATTGTAAAGTATAATGGGGGGGGGGGGGGGGGGATCATTTTTTAAAATAAAAATTTGTGGAGAGAAAGAAAAAAATATCTTTTTTAATTTTTTTTTTTTTTTTTATAAAAAAAAAAAATTTTTAA
>WQWD01000065.1 GCA_009785545.1 Treponema sp.
TGTCCGAAAAGTTGGTTACTTTTCGAACAGCCTTTGAATTTCCTCATATTTCTACGAAATATTGCGAAAATTCTTAAATTAAGGAAGATGTCCGAATAAGTTCCTAACTTTTCGGACATCGCCATTAAATCGAAAATAAAACATTTTTTCATACAATTCCTTTTCGAATGTTTGTAAGCTTAGACCTAAGATGAATAATAGCTTTTGTGTGAAGCTGGGAAACCCTTGATTCAGTTACCTGCAATACACGCCCAATATCTTTTAATGTTAAATCTTCGTAATAATATAAAACAAGTATTTTCTTTTCTTTGTCGGGAAGTTCGTTTATCGCTTCAACAATAACCCGGCGAATTTCTTCGTTTACGACAATCGTATCAGGGTTAAGGCTTGAGGGCGATTCGATACTGTCGCCAATGGAAACTTTGTCATTGTCATCGCCAGAGTACCATAAATCATTCAGAGAAATTATCGATGTTCCTGAAATTTTTTGCATGGTTTTTAAGTATTCGGATTCGTTCATGCCCATCGCACCGGCGATTTCCTGCTCTGTAGCCGTTCTTCCCAATTGAGCTTCTAAACTGGAAACTGTTAATTCGATTTCTCGGGTTTTTTGTCTGATAGATCTCGGAACAAAGTCAACGAGGCGCAGCTCGTCAAAAATAGCGCCCCTTATGCGCGTAACGGCATAGGTTTTAAATTTAACGTTTTTTCCGGGGTCATATTTATCGATAGCGTCAAGAAGACCAAAGACACCATAACCAACAAGATCATCAAATTCCACATTACTTGGCATTCCGACAGAGACTTTTCCCGCTACATATTTTACAAGCGGAGCGTATTGTTTTATAAAAGCTTCCCGTAATGCAGGATCTCTGGTTTTACGGTACTGCTGCCAGAGTTCTTCTTCTGTTTTTTCAACGCAGGGAACTTCTGAAACTGTAGTTTGAGCCTTAACGCTCTCTGTTTGTACCGGCATTCTAAAAACCACCCTATTAAACCTGATCCAAAATATCGATTTTGAACCAACTTCTTTAATCTGAAACCATCTTAAAACTAGCCAAGTTTAAAATGATTATTTATCTTTCGCTAAAACTGCTCTAAGCCCTTCGGCTAATTCCTTTGGGTTAAAATCACCTTCCATCGGTTGAGGTTTATTTCCCCCTCTATAACTCTGCTGTGCCGCCGGCTCAAAATCTTCGACTTTTGGTAGAAACGAAGATTGACCTGAGACATTAAGCGGAGCCGAATCCGGCGGCGGCGATGACGTTTGAGCGGTTGTAAAAACAGGAACACTGCCGCTAAAACCGGGCGAAAACGCCCTCGCCATCATGTCCAAATCCGGCAAACCTTCCAATCCCCCACTATCCCCAAAACTTGGAGAAAAAACAGGGCTTGGCGCAGATTCGCTTCCAACCGCAGGATTGTCCCCTGGACTGCCCCCAAGGCTGTCCGAACTGTCCCCATGAAAGGGGATTTCCTCCGGAAATATATTGGAAATATTTTGGGATTCGGTTGTTTCGACCTGCTCCTTTTCATTTCCTTCATTATTATAACCTGTTTTGTTGTTTCGGTCTATACCTTTTGATCCGGAAGGACTGAAAGCCCCGGAAACCAAGTCTTCAATATTGCCCAATTCTTCAGAGCCGGCGGCGGTTCTGTATAATTCCGGAACAGCATACTCGCCGATATTATCCTGAATTATGGCAATACGAGCGCCTGATTGCTCGTAGAGTTCATTTTCATTGTTTTCATCGTCTGTATACAACATTTCAGGAAAATAATTGCTGATTAAATGACGAAGTCCGACTCCAAGCCCAAAAAACAAGGCAGAAAATATTAACGCCCTGAAAAAAATATGAAAGACTCTTACTTCAAACAAAATTCCCATTAAAATAGAGACAAAAAATGCGATAACTGCCGCTATTAAACCCCATCTTATAACAATCACTACAACTCCATTTTTGCTATTTGAGGCTGTCTCAAAACTGACCGAACCGAAGGTTCGCAGTTTTTGGGACAGGCTCATTTACTTTGACCAAACAACCTTTTAAACATTGCGCTGAAACCTGTTGATTCAGGTTTGTTTTTGTCCATTCGATCAACAATGTGCTGAACGCAAATACTTGCTTTACATTTTGGATCAACTACCATAAAAGGTTTTTGCCTCAATACAGCTTGCTGAACAGCGGAATCATCATAAATAAATCCAAGATACTCAACTTTAAGATTTAAAAATTGACCCGCAATATTAATCATTCTGTCAGCGACGTGCCTTGCCTGACCTGCATTTTTCGCGCGGTTTACAACAAGCTTAAGCCCCATATTAAGCGAGTCATATTCCGTGGCGATTATCTTGATTATTCCGTAAGCATCGGTAATCGCTGTCGGCTCAGGTGTTGTGATGATCACCGCATCATCTGCTGCCGCAATAAAATCCAACACATTACTGGAAACACCGGCGCTTGTATCAATGATGATGATGTCCGCACTGGAAAGCGTGTCGAGTTCTGAAATAAAATCTTTTCTGTCACGCTCGCCCATATTCGCTATTTGTGAAAATCCTGAAGCACCGGCTACAATTGAAATGCCGTATTCCGTTTCCACAAGAATATCCCGCATGGTTTTTTGCTTTTTTATAACATGATACAAATTAAATTTGGGAACCATGTTGAGCATTACATTAACATTCGCCAGCCCTAAATCCGCATCCATTACGACAACTTTTTTTCCAAGCCGTGCAAATGCTAAAGCCATATTCACGGAAAGGTTTGTTTTTCCAACACCGCCTTTCCCCGATGTTACCGTAATTATCCTCGCTTTATCGACCGGCTTTGTTTCCGATTTTGCGGCTGATTGTTTACTCTGCTTCCCTGAAGTGTTTTTACGCCTCATAATCTCACGTAGTTTTTCAGCTTGGTCTTCCATAATTGGTTATCCTCCTATTTTCTATTTCCACTTAAATTGATCCGCATCATCTGAGGGAAAACGTTTTTCAATCTTAACACGGTTTATTTTAAAACCTTCAAGGTTGATAAGAAAACGTACCACAGATGCCCGCCTTATATCTACAGGAACTGTTTGTCCGTCTGTAATATAAGACACTGATTTTTTCTTTTCGGCAAGAGCCGATATCAAATTTCCGATACGATCGGTTTCGTCCATTTTTGTAAATACAACAGATTTATAGTTAAACGGCTCGAACTGCTGCATGATGTCCATGATGTCGCTTGTTTTTGTACCTGCGCTGATTGCCAAATGAAATTCGGCGTTTCTTCCAGCACCTTCCAGAATTTCTTTCATTTCACCTAACTTTGACGCATCCTTGGGGCTTTTGCCGATAGTGTCAATCAAAAAAAGGTCTGTATCTTCACTGTGCAGAGCAATTTCTTTTCTAAGCTCTTGTTTATTCACAACACAACAAACAGGAATTTGCATAATATTCCCAATTTGTTCCAGTTGTTCTTTTGCGCCGATACGATAAGCATCGATAGTTATCATTCTGACATCAATCGCCGAATTTTCTTCGTTATCAATTCCGTAAATCGCCGCAAGTTTTGAAATCGTTGTTGTCTTTCCAACTCCCGTAGGGCCGATTAAAACCATGATACGAGGTTTTCGCATATACCCATTTTCGACAGGAGCCGGAGAGACGCTGTTATATATATTGATACTTTCCCCTATCCATTCAAGAACCTGTTCCTGTACTGCGGCATGGTCTTCAAGTTGATCTAAAGACATTTCTTTGCGAAGCTTTTCGATCATTTCATTTATATAGCTGTCAGAAAAATCATTTATCTTTAAAAGCTCCGTTACGCGAATAAACGCCGGATTTTCTTCTTTTCTGCCGCTTACTTCGATTTTATCTTTTAATTCTTTTAAAGCATCCAGTATTTCCTTAGAAGTTTCTTTGGCTTTTACGGTAATCTCATCAGTGTTTCTGGTCGCTGCGGCAACGGCAAGCACACGCTTTTTTCCCTCTTCTAATGTCAAAGGCTGAGAATGAAGGTTCGGTTTCAACGGCGGGTAACTCGTTTGATTGCCGGGAGACAAAGTCTGCGGAAAAGCCGGCGGTTGTTTATTCAAAGGTGCGGCGAAACAAAATCCTACTTCAACACCGGGTTTGGAAAAGAGCCCCAAAAAACCGCCTCTATTAATTTCTTTTACTTTTAGTATCTGAAACGGTCTGTTGTATTTCCTTGCGATTTTCAGCTCACATTCCATTCGATTTTCGCCTTGCTCGATATACATTTCCATTTTAACCTACTCCATTTGCTCTTTTGTCTCGCCGTCAGAGGCGCTTATTTTAATTATACCTACCGCTTCAGGAATCACTTCTGTTGATATTTCATGAGCGGACAAAACTGCCAGATCGGGGAGCTCCCTGTCTGTAGAACTTTTAACAAGTATACGAGCAGCTTCGGAACAAAGAATAACGGGCATCCACCCTTTTCCTTTAACTGCCGCCACAGCTCTTGTAACTGCCGCAATCCATGCTTTTTGAAGCGGAGGTTCAAGAGCGCACGCTATCCCCGTGGGCGTTTCATATTTTGAGTCGATGATTTTTTGCTCAAGAGGCGGATCAATCGCTAAAACCCGCAAGCGTCTGTCATCATCGGCGTATTGCTGGCAAATCTGGCTGGCAAGTGCCTGTCTGACTTTTTCAACAAGCACCCATGTTCTTCGGGAAATGGGAGCATACTCGGCAATTGCTTCCAAGATGGAAACCTTGTTGCGAATGGAAACTCTTTCTCTCAGTAAACCCTGGAATATTTTTTGAATCTCCGTTATGCGCAAACCATCTTTGCCGTCTCTCATCACTTCGTCAACAACAGCCGGGAAATCTTTACGAAGAGCTTCCATGATCGTCTGAGTATCCTGAAGACCAAGAATATCCGCAGCATGACGGCGGACAATTTCCGTCAGGTGAGTAGCGATAATTGACGGCGGATCAACTACAGTGTAACCTGAGCGTTCAGCGTCATCACGTCTATCCTGCGTTATCCAGATTGCCGGAAGCCCAAAAGCCGGATCTACGGTATTTTCGCCTTCGATTTCCTGAGTTACAGTTCCCGGATTTATGCAAAGAAAATATCCGATACGGATTTTGCCTCTGCCAACATCAACACCTTTTATTTTAAAACGATATTCGGAAGGCTCTAACATGGCGTTATCTTGTATGCGCACTTTATGAAACACAAAGCCAAGATCAAAAGCGGTTTGATGCCTTACATTTTGTATTCTGTCAAGAAGCTCAGCTCCTTTTTCTTTTTCTACCAGCGGAACCAATCCGTAACCAAGATCCAAAGCGAGAATATCAAGAGGAACCACAGGCGGAATCTCGGCAGGTTTTTCTTCTTTTTGTCCTTTTGTTCTTTCCATTATTTTTTCATTGGCGACCGCCTGTTTCTGCTTGTGTCCAAGCCTGTACGCATGGAAAGCTACCAGAATAGCGATGGGAAGGAGAACGTGCCATGGGAAACCCGGCAAAAAAGCAAGAAAAACCAGAACGCCGGAACAAATCCAGTATACAATTGTTTGTTTTGAGAAAACCTGTTCAATAACTTGTTCGGCAAGATTACCTGTCGCAGCAGCTCTTGTTACAACAATACCCATCGCCGTAGAAATCAAAAGCGCAGGCAATTGCGTAACCAGCCCGTCACCGATTACCAAACGAAGATAAGTGTCAAATACATTTTGCTCACCATGAATCATGGAACCAACAACAAAACCTCCGATCAACTCAACAACAATTATAAAAATACCAACTTTTACGTTACCCGAAATAAATTTACTCGCTCCGTCCATTGCCCCGTAAAAATCTGATTCCTGCCGTATCTCGGCTTTTCTTTTTCGGGCTTCTTCTTCGGTAATTGATCCTGAACTGTACTCGTTATCAACCCCCATCATTTTTACAGCCATGGCATCCAAAGTAAAACGTGCGGCAACTTCAGATACACGGGTAGCACCTTTGGTAATTACAATTAACTGTACGGCTATTATGATAACAAAAATTATAAAACCGACAACAAGACCTTCAAGCCCTTCGGCTCCGGCAACAAACCTGGAAAACGCCCGTATCATTCCTCCGTCAAAACGCTCTCCCAAAGTTAGAATCAATCGTGCGGAAGAAATATTGAGAGCCAAGCTGAACACTGTAGAAACCAAAAGCAAGACTGGAAAAAGGCTTAATTCAACAGGTTTTTGTATATACAATACAATCAACAAAATTAAAAGCGCGAAAACCAGATTTATAGCCATAAGTGCGTCTAATAACCAAGTCGGCATGGGGAAAATTACAGCTAAAACAATTGTTACAACCGCTGTCGCAGGGAAACTCTGTTTGAGAAAATCCATGGGGCTGTCAGCCATTATTACCTCTCATCATTTTTTTCACAGCAAAACCAACAGGTTAAGCCGCATCGATTCTGGAACCTAGCTTCCTTCCTCTTTTTTCGTTCAGGCTCCAAACCTGTTTCAAAACCAAGGCTACGGCATTCCAGTGGTGATAAGGAACGATTTGCCCCACAGTTGTTTCACGATACAATGCCCACGCAAGCGGTTTATTTTCCACAAGCGGGACTTCATGTTGATTTGCAATTTCCCTAATCCTCGCCGACATTTCGTCTTCGCCGATTGCCACAACCATCGGACCTTCCATGGATTTTGAATCATATTCCAAAGCGATGGCAAGGTGAGTCGGGTTTGTTATTACAACATCAGCTTTGGGAACCGCTGTTGCAACACTTTGTTTTAACAATTCTCTAAAACGAGCTTTTATCCTGTGTTGCACTTCAGGATCGGAATTAGCCTGTTTAAATTCTTCTTTTACTTCACGCTGAGTCATCATGTGCCGTTTCTTAAAACGCCAACGCTGAAAATAAACATCCGCAATCGAAAGAACGATTAACACAACCGCAACTACAAGCATCATTCTTATAGCAATGCTTGCTACTACTGTAAGGCCTGTATAAGGATCGGCTATTATAAGATTATGAAGCATTGGGATATTAGCGCTAATAAATGAAAACGCAATAAATCCGATAATCAAAATTTTTGCCAGAGATTTAAATAAATTAAACCCTCCCTCTGAGGAAAATATCCGCTTAAAATACTGCCCGAATTTCGGCAATGCTTTGGAAAATTTCGGCACAAGAGGTTTTGTTGTAAACAACCATCCGCCCAACTGCCCCAAGTTGGAAAATATTGCGGCAATTACAGCGACAAGCATTATAGGCCACACAAGCCTGACAAAATAAAACATAAAATTAGCCGCAATAATCCCGTCTCTTGTCGGATCGAGTTCTATCGCTCTGGTAAAGAAAAATCTGATCATTTCGATGCAAGTACGAAGCATCGAAGGAGCAAGAATAAGCAAAACTAAAGCCGGTAAAATTAAACCAACCGCACCAGTAAGCTCCTGACTCTTTGCGACTTGCCCTTCTTCCCGCAATTTTTTGATTTTTTGCTCGGTTGGGTCGATTGTCTTTCCGGGCGCATCTTCGTCATTGTCATCGTCAGAAAACCACTGCAGATCAATCAAGAGCGAACCGTGAATCATCAACCATTCTTCGTTTTTTGAAAATTGTTCTTTGTTCATTACAATCCGCCTCCCGTAATTTGTCTGCCGATTGTGATGTAGAGCTGCTGGAATGTATTAAAGCCGGAATCAATCACACGGGTAAAAGCTTCAACCATAAATGGGAGTGAGACAAAAAGCAGAATAAACGCTGTCATGATTGAAATCGGAAAACCTTCGGAGAGAATGTTAATTTGAGGAGCCGCCTTGGAAATTAATCCCGTTGTAAGGGATGTTAAAAACAAAGTGCCAAGAATCGGCAGAGCGATAATTATAGCGTCAAGGAACAAACGTGAAAGACCGGAAGCAAGCATCATAATGGCGTGTTCCCTGCCTTCGATAAGCGAAATAATGTTAACCGTTTGCACCGAACGCCAGAAACCGCCAAGAAACAACTGGTGAAAACCTCCGATTGTAACAAAAATCAACATTGCCACTAGATTAAAAAATTGTCCCATAAGAGGATTTTCTATTTGCGCTACAGGATCAAAAGTTTCTGACGCACCAAAACCCATCTGCAAAGTAAAAAACTGCCCGGCAGTAGAAAAAGTAGCAAAAATAATTGTTAAATAAAATCCGATTATAATACCGATGATTGCTTCTCCGATAATAAGCATGGCAAAACGCAGTGAAAAAACCTCATAACGCAAATCACTTAAGGTTCCGCCGGGCATAGTTACAATGCCGCCGGGAGAGTTAGCCGCCATGAATACTTCCGCAGTCGGAATAACAGCAAAAGTTACAAGCCCGGCTAAAGCCAGCTTGGCAACCAGAGGAATCGCTTCGGAAGAAAGTAACGGAGCAGTCTGAATCATGGCAAGAGCCCGGGCAGCGATCAGCAAAAACACCGGACCAAAAGCGAGAATGTTATTTAAAATTCCTCCGTCAACCACAAAAACTTCCTTTATTAATTACTTTACCTTGCCATATCCGGGATTCGACTGAACAAATCCAATGTGTACTCCCCAAGCGCAGTAAACATAAGACCGCCAAGCAAAGCAAGCATAACAAGAATTACAATCAGCTTCGGCACAAAAGTAAGCGTCTGCTCCTGAATAGATGTCGCCGCCTGCAATATGGCAACGATCAAACCAACCGCCAATGCGGATAACAAAAGCGGAGCCGCTATCCATAAAACCTGAAAAATACCTCCTTGCAAAAGAGCAACTATTTCACCAATACTCATACTTCACCTACATATTAAAAGAACGAACAATCTGTTCTGTTAATAATCCCCATCCGTCAACCAGTACAAACAGGATTAATTTGAATGGCATGGAGATCATAACAGGAGGAAGCATGATCATACCCATAGACATAAGAATACTCGCCGTTACCATATCGATAACAATAAACGGAATAAACAAAAGTATTCCGATCCTAAACGCTATCGTGAGCTCGTGCAAAATAAAAGCCGGAATTAAAATATAAGTTGGAATATCGTCTGGGCTTGAAGGACGATCAAGACCCCGCATTGCCATAAAAAGCTCGATATTGCTGTTACGTTGAAAATATCCTTCACGGCCTTGTATCTCGCGGGACATTTGCATTAACATAAACATTCTTAAAGGAGCTTCGGCTTCTCTGTAAGCCTCTTCCACCGAAAGTACTCCCGCAGAAAGAGGTGCAATAGAGTTATTATAAATTGTGGTAAATGTCGGCCACATGATAAGTATCGTAAGAAAAAAAGCAATTCCCATAAGCACCTGATTGGGCGGAACCTGCTGAAGCGAAAGAGCTCGTTTTATAAAATCAAGAACAATAGCAACCCTTAAAAAGCTTGTCATCAAAATGATGATACTCGGCGCTAAAGACAAAACTGTTAAAAGCAAAAGTAATTGCAAAGAAAACGCTACTTCCTGCCCTGTTTCCGGGTTACGCACCGAAAGATCGATAAACGGAATTGCAGGCGGAGGAGGAGCTCCGGGCATTCCCACTGTTCCCGGAACCGATACGCCGGGGAAAGGATCAACTTGAGCATTTACTGTTTGGGAAAAAAACAAAGAACCAAGAACAAAAAATAAAACAAAACATCGCCTTGCAAATTTCGCTGTTTTTATGTCATAACGAATTGCAAATTGCTTCAAAGCAAGGGGAAGTCTGTTTATTGTTAATTGTTCACGGTTCATTGATCACAGCCCTCTCAATCTTTCACGGCGTTCACGGATGGCGTCAGCACCGGGTGTTTGGGAAGAAGCTTTAACTCCCATGCGGCGTAAAAGCGACATAAAATCACCAAAACGAGTGGAGGGATTTTCTACTTTTCTTGAATCGTCAAGCAGCATAGCATCGACAGTTTCTTTGTCTTCGATTTCGCTGATCAAGTTTACGCCGTTTTCGGCAGCTCCCACAAGCCACACTTTACTTCCGACAGCGACA
>WQWD01000066.1 GCA_009785545.1 Treponema sp.
CCCCATGCACCTAAAAGAAGCAAAAGGCATACTCAGCGCTCACAATGGAATGAACATCTCAAGAGGCTGCACACATGGTTGTATTTACTGTGATTCCCGAAGTAAATGTTATCAGATTAACCATGACTTTGAAGATGTGCAAATAAAATCCAATGCTCCTGCTCTTTTGGAAGATACTCTGAAAAGAAAACGAAAAAAATGCGTGATAAGTACTGGCGCAATGACCGATCCGTACATTTCAATTCCCGAAAATCTTGCCAATATCCGTGCTTGTCTTGAGGTTGTCGATAAGTACGATTGCGGCATTACGATACTGACAAAATCAGATTTAATCCTGCGGGATTTAGATATTCTGATCGATATTAATAAAAAGGCAAAATGTATTGTTCAAACAACCTTTACAACTTTTGATGAAGAACTGTGTAAAATTATTGAACCTAATGTATGCGGCACAAAGCGCCGGTTTGAAGTTTTAAAAAAAATGCAGGCGAATGGCATACAAACAATCGTTTGGCTTTGCCCTTTTTTACCATTTATCAATGATACAGAAGAGAATCTGCGCGGTCTTTTGGATTATTGCGTTGATGCCGGTGTTTACGGAATAATCTGCTGGGGAATTGGTATGACTCTGAGAGAAGGTAATCGGGAATATTTCTATGAAAAACTCGATGAACATTTTCCCGGTTTAAAAAATATCTATCATAAAAAGTACGGATATAAATATTCAATTTCAAGCGATAATAATGACAATTTGATGAAATTGTTATATGCAACGTGCAAAAAACATAACATTGTACTTGGTGTTGATAATTTATTTAAATATATGCAAACCTTTGAAGAAAAAGGTAAAAAGCAGATAGAATTGTTTTAATAGGTGAAATACTAAATGAGGCAATGCGTGGGCTTTTATTTTAAAACCCATTGTATTATAATAAACTACAAATGAAAGCAGAAAAGGCAATAGCAACTTACCGTCGGCAGAGATCGCAGCCGTTATGGCGTTTGCTTGCTTCCGATAATGGTCCTACTGTTATTGGTTTACTTCAATCGCATTTGTATGAAGGTGAGCGAAGCCTTCCTGCTTCGATTATGCACGAGCGTATCGGGCGTGATTTGGAAATGCTTAGGGCGCAGGGAGAAGATTTTCCGCAGACGGCTCAAGTCTATGTTGCAAATTGGCTTTCGGAAGGATTTTTGGAAAGACGTTTTCCGCCGAACGCATCAGAAGAAGAATATGAACTTTCTACAGCGGCAGCAGAGGCAATCCGTTTTGTGTCCAGTATGGAACAGCCGCATTTGGCAGCCACAGAGAGTCGGCTTGCGCTTGTCATACAGGCTCTTGTGAAACTGGCGGAAGATACCGACACAGATCAATCAAGGCGTATAGAACGCCTGTTAGACGAGCAGGAAAGAATCACCAAAGAAATAGATGCAATCAAAAAAGGTCAGATGCGTGTATTGCCGTCTGCCTCCGCACTGGAACGGGCACGTGAAATAATTTCCCTTGCAGATGATTTGACAGGAGACTTCCGGCGTGTGCGTGATCAGTTTGAACAATTGAACCGTAATTTAAGAGAGCGGCTTATGGACAGCGAAGGTAATAGAGGCGAAGTACTCGATTCTCTGTTTGCAGGTATAGATTTAATTTCTGAAAGTGATGCAGGCAGAACGTTTTCTGCATTTTGGCGGCTGCTTACAGATCCAGTACAGTCAACTGCGCTCGATCATGCAATAGAGAGTGTGATGTCACGTGAGTTTATAAATCAACTGGACACTAAAGACAGACGTTTTCTTTTGCGTATGACACGCTCTCTTCTTGAACAAGGAGGCAGTGTTCACGAAGTTCTGCAAACTTTTGCAAGAAGTCTAAAGCACTTTGTCCAAAGCCGTGAATATCTTGAGCAGCGCCGATTGAATCAATTATTAAGAGATACACAACTTGCCGCTTTGTCGCTTAAAGATGAAGTTAAAGCAACTGAAACGCTGCAATACACGCTGGAATTGACAAGCAGCCGTATCAGATCATTATCGCAATGGGTGTTATACGATCCGTCTTTGCGGGCGTTGCCTGACGGAATGAATGTAGGTGATGCGCCGTCAATTGATTTTGAATCCATAGGAAATTTGGTTGCTCAGTCTGAAATTGACTTCCGCACACTAAAAGGAAATGTTCATGATGTACTTAAAACCCGCTCTCAAGCATCAATAGGCGATGTGTTGGAGCAGTACCCTGCAGATCAGGGGTTAGGAAGCATTGTAGGTTTAGTTGCGCTTGGCAGCCGGTACGGAATTAAAACTGAATTAAAAGAAACTGTTTCGTGGTTTGGCAGTGATGAAAAACAACGCAGCGCACAGATATTGAAAATATTTTTCCTAAAGGAGAGAATTGATGAGCTTGCCTGATCCATTAATTGATAATAATGAATTTGAACAGATCATAGAGAACGAAACGGCAGTTGGTTTATTCCATGGTGATACGGGAGAGCTGCATCTTGAGACCCGTCGTGTTTTTATACAATTGCTTTCCGGCCCTTCTCTTGACGGCAAGAGGCATACAAAATTATGGCCTGTGCTTTTGCGTGACGAAGAAATAATCCGCAAGAGGCTTTCCGATCTATTTCTTGAATTAGTAATTGATAAAGACACACAAATTGCTTTCACTCGGCAGGCGGATACAGGAGACATTGATGCGCCACGCCTGCTTCGCCGTTCTCAGCTTACTTTTATTGATTCAGTTTTGCTTCTTCATTTGCGGCAGCTTCTGGCGCAGGCCGAGTCTCATGGAGATAGAGCTGTTGTATCAAAAAATGAAATTACAGAGCACCTCAATCTTTACGAGCGAACTGGAAACACCGATAAAGCCGGGTTTGCCAAGCGTATTCATGCATCAATAGAAAAATTTAAAGAACGCAGTATATTGCAAAAAATTCCTGCAAGCGAAGATCGTTTTGAAGTATCGCCTGCGTTAAAACTTTTATTTTCGGCAGCAGAAATTTTGGAACTCTCAAATCTTTATAAAAATATGGCGGACAATGAATCATGACAACGCAGCCAGAATTACTATTTGAAAAAGATCAATATCGCATGAACAGGCTTCAGGTTTTTAACTGGGGAACATTCTCGGGGTTGCATGATATACCAATTTCCAATCGTGGATTTTTATTTGTTGGAAGATCAGGTACAGGCAAGACTACCCTTTTAGACGCATTTTCCGCACTGCTGATTCCTCCTCGTTGGGTTGATTTTAATGCCGCTGCCCGTGAGGGTGAACGAACCGGCAGGGATCGCAATCTTGTAAGTTATATTCGGGGCGCTTGGGCGGAACAAAAAGACGGCGAGTCAGGTGAGTATGTTACCCGTTCTCTCAGGCAGAGTACTACATGGTCTGCAATTGCATTGTCATATCGGAATGTCGGCGGACACACCGTAACCCTTGTTCGAATTTTTTGGCTTCGTGGAAATTCAAAAAACAATGCAGATGTTAAACATTCTTTTATGCTGATTGAGCGTGAATTTAATTTGAATGAGTTAGATGACTTTGGGCATTCCGATTTTGATATAAGAAAACTAAAACAAACATTTCACGATGCGTTTTTCAGTGATGAGTTTCGTTCGTATTGCGAACGCTTTTGCCGTGTACTTGGTATTGAAAACGAACGAAATGATTTTATGGCGCTGCGTCTTTTGCACAAAACTCAATCGGCCAAAAATATTGGAGACCTGAACATTTTTTTAAGAGAGTTTATGCTGGACAAGCCGGAAACATTCGATGCTGCGGAAAGGCTTGTAAATGAATTCGGCGAACTCAATGCTGCTCATCAGGCAGTTGTAACTGCCCGTCAGCAAATTGAAGTATTATCTCCGGCGAGAGAAAAGCACAATCAGATGGATACAATGAAAACAGAGTTGAGTTCCATCGATGAACTTAGAGCAGGCATCGACAATTATCGTGAGACACGGCGTTTAGATTTATTTAAAGAGCATATTGCATTGCTCAAAGTTGATACTGATGGGCTTGAGGGCGAAGCTGCCCAGAAGCAGGAGTTACTGGAGAATTATTCAAACACTCTTAGAGACCTGCAACGCAGGCACAGGGAAATCGGCGGTGACAGGATCGAGCAGCTTCAAAATGAAAAAAGATCATTAGAGCTGCAGCGAACAGAACGCTTGCGAAAACGGGAGCAGGCGGAATATGCCTGTAATAAACTTGGTCAGAGTTTAAGTGAAACACCTCAAGAGTTTGCAAAACTTGTAGGAGAAGCGCGCGAAGAACTTGAAGGTGCTGAAAACAAAAGTAAAAATACACACGAGGAACTTTTAAACTGGGATAGAAAAAAACAAGAAACCGAAAGCGAATTTATCAAAATAAAAAAAGAAGTTCAGGCGCTTCAACGTCAACCGTCGAACATTCCTGCAGAAATGCTGGATTTACGAAACAAAATAGCGTCAGCAATCGGAATCTCCGAATCAGTGCTTCCGTTTGCGGGCGAGCTCATCGAAGTTAAGCCCGATGAATCATCATGGCAAGGTGCTATTGAAAGAGTTCTACACGGTTTTGCTTTGTCCCTTCTTGTTGATGAGCGTAATTATTCTGCACTGTCAAATTATATCAACAACACGCACCTTAGCGGTAAACGTTTGGTTTATTATCGCACTCACGATGTTGCTTCTGGTAAAGGGCGTAATAAGACATTGCAGGGAAAACCTGTTAATGTTGATTCGCTTGTATTAAAACTCAATGTAAAAGAAGGAAGTTTCGCTGCAAGCAGTGTTGTTGCAAGCTGGCTTCGACAAGAATTGCGCCAGCGTTTTGATTATGCTTGCGTTGAATCGGTTCAGGCTTTTCGTTCTGCCGATCGTGCGTTAACACGCGAAGGGCAGGTTAAACACAGCAAAACCCGTCACGAAAAAGATGACAGGCGTAATGTCGATGACAGACGTAATTGGGTTCTTGGCTTTGATAACAAGGAAAAGTTAGCTTTGTTTCAGCAACAAGCTCAGGAATTAGCTTTTGCCATTTCTGAGTGCGACAAGAAAATTAATATACTGTCTGAACATGACAAGGAAAGCAGGTCTCGTTCTCTTCATTGTCAAACGCTTGTAAATTTACAATGGCAGGAAATTGACGTTGCCTCACTTTTAAATCAAATCTCTGAAAAAGAAAAATTGATCTGCGAAGCTCAGGATGGCAACACAGAATTGCAGGATGTTGCAAAGCGAATTAATGAACAAGAATCTTTGGTGAATCGTGCCGATAATGATCTGCGTAATACAAAAGTTAAACACGCAAGTAAGATTAAAGAAATGACTGATGTTCAGGAAAAATTCGATACTCTAAAAAACGATTCTTCTATTGTTTCTTTGATACCGCATCAGAAAAAAAGTTTTGATGAACTATACGAAAAGGTTACAGATCATCTTAAGCTCGATAACATCGATAATGTAACAACATCTGTTGATCGGTCATTGAGTAAAAAGGCTGAAGGAATCAATCGCGAGATTGCTGGCTGCGAAAAAAATATCGAAAGTATTTTTGCAGATTTTAAACGGACATGGCCGATGGATGCAGGTGATCTTGATGTAACTCTTTTTAGCGCACCAGATTATTTTGCCAAACTGACAAGACTGGAAACAGACGGACTTCCCGCCCATGAACAACGTTTCTTTGGTTTGCTGCAAAACCAAAGCCATCAAAATCTTGCTGCATTGAACACATATCTTAACGATGCGAGGAAAGCAATCCTGGAAAGAATGGATATTGTTAATGACAGCCTTAGCCAGGTTCCGTTTAATAAATCTGCAAATGGAAACACATATCTTCATATTGATGCAAGTGACAGACAATTGCCGGAAGTCCGTGAATTTAAACAGGATATACAGCAAGCGTTAAGTAATGCGTGGAGCGAAGATGCCGAGAGCTACGCTGTGGATCATGAAGGAGCGGAAGCTCGCTTTCTTGTCTTTCGCAAAATGGTTGAACGTCTTTCCAGCCAAGACCCTGAACAAAAACGCTGGCGTGAATCTGTGCTTGACGTTCGCCAGCACGTAGAATTTATCGGGCGTGAAAGTGATGAAAGCGGAGTTGAAGTTGAAGTATATCGAAGCGGAGCCGGTAAGTCTGGAGGTCAACGCCAAAAACTTGCGACAACTTGTTTGGCTGCTGCGCTTCGATACCAGCTTGGCGGAAGCGAAAACGGTATTCCAATGTACGCTCCTGTTGTTCTTGATGAAGCATTCGACAAAGCGGATAACGAATTCACAGCTCTTGCGATGAATATCTTTAACAACTTTGGCTTTCAGATGATCGTAGCCACACCTTTGAGATCTGTAATGACACTTGAGCCGTTCATCGGAGGAGCTTGTTTTGTAGACATAACAGAACGATGTAAATCTGGTGTGTTGCATATCGAGTACGATGATGATCGCCAACGGTTAAATCTGCCTGTTGCAGCCTTGTCGGCGGCAGGAGCGAACGCAGCAGATGATGGCGGGGAGGATGGTATTGAAACTTCCTGATGATGTTCGGGAGCTTTTAAAACGAAGGTTCAAAAACAAACACTGCGAATGGCTTCGAACCATAAATTCGCAAGAGGAATGGCCGCTAGAAATCAATCTGGATATTCCAACAGAACAAGATGTGCTCCGCCAACCTGACGGAGTACGCTCGTGGATTTCTGTATGGAAAAAATGGCACTCTGTTTCTGGTGCGGGCTGCGGCACTCTTGTTTGGACTGAACGTCGCTGGAGATCGCCCGGAGTACAAAGTGTTCCGCATAAACTGATTTTTCAAAATCCCTATGAAGTTGTTTTATGGATTGGAGAAGAAACAAGATGGTCATGCGCAGTTGAGCGTTACAAGTCCATGGTTCACAGGTGGCCTGCATTAATCGATGTGTTGCCAAAATACTTTAATCTTCTTGCCGATTACGATGATTCAGATTTTTTAAACCTTTCAAATATTTTGATCTGGATAAACTCCAACCGTAATTCTAATCTTTACATTCGGCAAATCCCGGTTGCAGGTATCGACAGCAAATGGGTTGAATCTCGTAAGAGTCTTGTCACGGAACTTGTCTCTGCAATAAACCTACAGGTTTCAACCGAGAATGATATGTCAGATGAAAAAAACTTTTACAAAGTTTGCGGTATAAAACCGCTGCCCCAGCTAATCCGTATGCGCCTGCTCGATCCCAATCTTAGAAGCCGTTTCAGCGGACTCAGTGATATTTCTGCTCCGTTAGATGAAATTATCAATATTGATATAGCCCCAGCTTATGTATTTATTGTCGAAAATATTCAAACAGCTCTTGCATTTAAGGACTTAAAAAATGCTGTCGTCATTATGGGGCTTGGATATGGAGTAGATGTATTGGCTCAAATCCGCTGGCTTCATTCCGCACGATGTATTTATTGGGGAGATATAGATACGCATGGTTTTGCTATTTTGAATCGAGCAAGATTAAGTTTGCCCAATTTGGAATCAATATTAATGGACGAGCAAACACTTTTTAGTCATCGGGCTTTATGGGTTGAGGAAAAGACTCAATGCACATCAATCGAATTGCCTTTGCTCACTGGCTCTGAACTTAATGTCTATCAGTCGTTGAAGAAAAATATTTGGGGGCAGCAAGTCCGTCTGGAACAGGAGCGAATCTGCTGGAACGAAACGTGGAAAACAGTGATAATGCTGTCAAAATCCCTCATATTATAAAATAAAACTGTTAAATTCACAAATATTGAATCCTTTTTTCTCAAGTACCCAATTACAATCCATTATTATAAAACTTCATAAAAGGGAAAAGAAGGAAGGTCTTATGAGAAAAATTGTTAAAAATGGCATTGCTTTGCCGCTTTTGGTATTGTTGTTTATTGTCGCTTCTTGTGCCGGTATCAGGGGAAGTTTACAAACAACAGGTATTTATGAATTGGCTTTGATTGCTGATACAAGCTCAGAATATCACAATTCCTTTATTCTGGGGTCTTGGGAAGGATTGTATCGATTTGCGAAAGAAAGAAACATATCCAGCAAATTGTACAGCCCCAAAGAAGATAGCCAGGAGGCCTTGCTCGAAGTTATCGAGCAGGCTATCCAAAACGGCGCACGGGTCATCGTATGTTCTGGTATCAATTTTGAAGTGCCGGTTTTTATTGCTCAAGATAAAAATCCTGACGTGCGTTTTATTTTGGTTGATAGTATTCCGCTCAGCCCTGATGGTTCAACATACAGAACGGGGATTAATACAGCAAGCCTTCTCTTTGCCGAAGATCAAGCCGGCTTTCTGGCGGGGTACGCAGCTGTCAAAGATGGTTACAGGCGGCTGGGTTTTATGGGCGGTATGGCCGTTCCTTCTGTTATCCGTTTTGGTTATGGATTTATTCAGGGAGCCGAGTACGCCGCCGGACAGCTCCAATTGCCTGTAGGCTCAGTTGTTATAAAATATCATTATACAGGCAACTTTATCGAAAGCCCTCAAACACAGGCTCTTGCGGCTTCGTGGTTTTCCGGCGGAGTAGAAGTTATTTTTGCGTGCGGAGGAGCTCTTGGCAGGTCGGTAATGGCAGCCGCCGAAGAGACGGGCGGAAAAGTAATTGGTGTAGATGTAGATCAATCTATTGAATCTCAGACTGTTATTACATCAGCCATGAAAGGTTTACAAGATTCGATCTATAGCGTCATTGCGGCTTTTTATGCTGGCAGATTTAAAGGAGGGCAGGCTGTCGTTTTTTCTGCGGCTAACAATGGTGTTGGACTTCCTATGGAAACATCACGCTTTAATTCCTTCAGCGCAGACGATTACAATGTTATTTTTCAGAAACTTGTTAACGGCACAATTCCCAGAATTGTATATCTGGACAGTGCGGGAAGCCTGCGAAGAATTCCGCTTACAATAGTAAAAATTGAGGAAATATTATGAAACGAACATTAATAATTTTATTAGTTTTTCTTTTGGTTGCAGTTAATGGGCTGTATTCCCAAACAGAATTTCCCGCCGGTGATTATTGGGTGATGGCAGGCGGGATCGGAACAGGCAACATCGGTGTTGACGGGCCGTCTTTTCAGATTGTTGTTGATCCAAAACTATGGCTTTCTCCGTCGTTAATGGTTGGCAGCAGAGCGGGTGCTGCCTTCAGCCTTGAAACAGACAGCTCTCACAGCCGTTTAGGCGACATTTTTACTTTGGAAGGGCAAGTATATTTGCGTTGGAATTTTTTGCGCTTGGGTAATAATCCGTCAAAAACGATTAATGTGTTCGCTCAAGGGGGTTTAGGTCTGCTTTCGTCATACAGAGGTGAGAATAATCCGTTTGATGACGTTACGGAAACTCGAGGGTCTTTTCTGGCTGATGCTGCGTTGGGTGCAACTATTCCTGTGACATCAAGATGGCATATTGAACCTTCGCTGCGTGCAGGGTTTCCTCATCAATGGGGATTTACTTTAACTGCCGGTTTTAAATTTCCTCTGCCTCAGAAAACGATAATTCAGGAAGGGCAGGATAGAATCGTGTATCAAGATCGGGTTGAGTATGTTGAGGTTCTGCGCACAAATGAAATTCTTCGGCAAATTGTCATAACTCAGGTTGAGTACATTTTGTTTGGGCCGGATTATTATCAGTTTAACCAGGGAGTTGATGCCGATGGCAGGGGGCTTAACGAACTAGTCATCAATTATATGTCTGGCTTTCTTATCGAAAATCCTGATTTAAGAGTCAGGATAGAAGGACATGCCAACCCTGTTACCAACACGCCCGAAGAAATTCAAGTGCTTTCCGCTCTTAGCGAAAACAGAGCCAATGAAGTGGCAAGAGTGTTTCGGGAAAAAGGTGTTGCGGAAGAACAAATAGTTGTCGTATCTTTTGGCGGCAACAGAACTATAACAAGAGAGCATGATCACTGGAACGTGAATCGCAGAGTAGAATTAATTGTGATTCAAGG
>WQWD01000067.1 GCA_009785545.1 Treponema sp.
AAGAATTTCGATGTTGAAAAAAAGCAAATCCATAAAGGAAACAAGAGGGACTGCAAATTGAAACGGATTATTAAAGCTATCCGTTTCGCCGCCGGAAAAATTATCGGCAGGAAACAATAACGCCAACGCACCGTCGGCAACAAGAGAGCAAAATTCGCTTCCGTCAAAAATTAAAATATCGGGAAAAGCCGGAAGCGAAGAGCTTCCACGATTGGAAGGTGATGAAGCTCTGTCAAATAATTGTATAGTTGTATCAGGATTTTTTTTGTTAAATTCCTGCAATAAATTGGAGATAATCTCTCTGTCGAACAATTCTTCATTGTGCATGGACAGGTATAAGTACACCTGACTTGCCTCAGGTTCTGCCCTTGAGACCCGATTAAAATAAAACGAGCCGGCAATCAGTGCCAAAACAGCCACAAAAATAAATGTGTCCATTTGTCCGATTTGAAGTATCGACTTTTTTAACCTGTTCAAGGTATTATTAACTATGTTCGCAATTTTCAAAAGGTTCATTTATACAGTCTCCAATAAAGTATGGCCGGTACATTCGGGGTATATGCAAAATATAAACGCCCCCGAAAAAAGAGTTTCTTTTGACTTCTCTCGCCTAAAAAAACCTCCTTTTGACATTAAACCAGATTCTTCGTTTAATGCCAATCTGTCAAACGGTTCATTTCAAATCGCTTTAAAAAAATCAAATTGTATCGCATGGGTTGACATCCCCAAAATCGAATATCACGATCATGTCATAGACGCTAAAATACGATTGGACAGCTTGGGCGGTTATACTGCGGCAGGAATCGCTTTTCATATACTGGACAGCTCCATTTACGGCGGCAGTGTTTATGACAGTGATATTTACGTTGATGATGAAACTTTACACAATGTTCCCATTCCAAACGAGCTTTCATATTACCTTGCGCTTGTCTCAAATAAGGGATATTTTCGTTTAGACGCAGTAGAAAATAACAAACCTCGTACTGTTCTTGCATGGACGGAAATTCCAACTCCCATTCATTCAGAGCCTGACAATAATAATTTTAACCTGAAAATTATTACACACGGAACTAATCATATTTTTTTGGTTAACAATAATTGGATCGGAGAAATCAACGACAGCTCCATTGAATTTGGCAGACTGGGTTTTGCCGCCGCTTCTTATTCAGAAAACGAAGAAAAACAAACAGAAGACTGTGGAATTGTTTGTAAAGCGTATCTTGATTATATCTCGATTGAAACAAGGCCAAAAAAAATAGAAGAAGAATGGAAAATATGGACTGACGATTTTAATATCAATGCCGAAAGAAGACTGAGGTTAGCCGAAACCTATGCTGTTATGAATGAGCCCTCAAAAGCATTAGAACAAATCAACAGGGCATGGAAGCGAAGGGATGTTGCGGTTCACAGTATCGCTGCAACATTTACAGAAGTCAGAACAAAAAAGGAACTTCTTCTTGCGGCAAGAATGTATTTTAATCTTGGGCAATTCGACAAAGCGGAAATGTTCGTAGATCAAATTATAGAACAAGAACCAAACATCACAAAACATCTTTGCTCCGAAAAAAAATTAGCTTACACCGAAAAACTAAGAATACTAAACGAAGCAAACAGGTTTGATGAACTAAAACAATTTATTTTAAAGAACTCTTCCAAAATACCCAAAGACATTCACCTTTACACATTAACTGCCCGCTGTTACTGGGAGTTAAACGAGTACAACGAATCGGCTCTTGCATGGGAAAAAGCCTTTAAAACAAACCGCAAAAACGGCGTGTATGCAGTTAACGCGGCAAGCGCCCACGAGCTGGCAGGCAGTAAAAAAGAAGCATTAAAACTTTATATTGAATCTGCCGAAATTTTTCTGGATCAAAACAATGCCGCTGAACTCACAGCATTACTGCCCAAATTGATCAACTTGGGCGGCAGAAATAAAAATGCCCGCACTCTGGCGGCAAAGATAACAGAAACCTACGCCGTATCCGGCGTACCCTCGAGGTAACACACATTATGAAAAATCGGTTGCTGCCAAAAACGGCAATGACTGTCGGCATTTTTGACGGGGTACATAGAGGTCATCAGGCATTGATTGAGCGGATTCTTTCATGTAATTATATTTCAGTTGTTGTCACTTTTCGGCAAAATCATAAAACAGAGAACAATAAACTAAAAAATATTTTAACTTTCCGCCAAAGATTAAAGAAATTAAAGAGTTTAGGTGTGCAAAAAATAGTTGTTCTCGATTTTACCGAAGAATTACGGCAAATGGATGGAATTGCGTTTTTGGAGTTTTTATTGAAACAATACAATATAGGTTTTTTTGCCATAGGAAGCGATTTTCGCTGCGGTTATCAATTAAGTACCAATGCTCAGGCAATTCAGGAATTTTTCGCCTCTCGTAACATTCCCGTCGAAATCGTGCCGCCGATCATGGAAGGCGATCTGCCAATCAGCTCAAGCCGTATCCGCTCAGCCATTGCCGAAGGTGATACGATTTCAGCAGAAAAGATGTTGGGCAAAATAGGTCAAAATATACTATAATATAAATATATGTATACAAGGGAAATACTGCCTCCAACCGCCTCGCCCATAATAGATGGAAAACCTGTAACAGGAACATGGAACAAAGCGTTTGATAAAGTAGATTTATTGGAAATAAAAAAACCGTTTAGAAATGTGTTCTCAAAAAGTTTTATAAATTACAGGATAAAAGAATGGCAAAGTTTCAGCATGAATAACGAATCATTTTTGCTGGAAACGCTTTTTTTTAATGTCAAACATCATCGGGCGGTTCAGGTGATGTATTTCGACAAAGAAAACAAGAAAAAACATATTTTTAGGAGGGTTGCACCCAGTACGGGCTGGCGTTTTCCGAATAACCTTTCAGATTCTTTTATAGAAAGCCATTTATCGAATCTTTTCATCCGTGTTCATAACCGACTGGATTCTGATATTGTTACACTTGGCGTAAATATTGAAGCAACTCGAAAACAGCCATCTTTGACTTTTCATCTTACATACAATCTAAACAATGCTGATGTTACTCCGATTGTGGTTTCTTTAGGTTTTTCCGATCAGCGAATAATGTACGCTTACAAAGCGTTAGCTCCCGTTTGGGGAGATTTTATTCTCGATGGAAACCACATCAAGTTGAAGCAGGAAAATTGTTCAGGTATTTTTTGTGATTATAAGGGACTTTTTCCGTATCAAATGCACGGAACAATGGGCAGTGCAATGGGCTTTGATGACGGGAGACGTTTTGGGTTTCATATTGCCGAAAATCAAGCTAAAGAGATAAACAAAAACAACGAAAACGCATTATGGATAAACGGAAAACTGACACCATTGCCGCCGGTGCTTGTAACAATGCCGTACGGAGTTGAATCAACATGGGTTATTCAGGATGTCGAAGGCATGGTCGATTTAACTTTTACACCGCTCGAACAAAACAGATATGTAAATAATTTGTTTTTTTCAAAAATAGATTATCATTTCCCCATAGGAGTTTATAATGGGGTGTTGACTTCTTCATCAGAAGAAAAAATTATAATAAAAAATCTTATAGGAGTAGGAAAAAAACTTTTTTTACGAGTGTGATTATGGCAAGGAAAAACGCGATTTATGCACCCGGTGAACTTAACCGGGTTCGGGAAAGATTAGGAGTTAAAGACGAAGCCGAAGCAAAACGGATGGCAGGACTTCTTGGCGGCGAAATAGGCACAGAACGAGGGTCGGATATTGATTCACCTAAAAGCGGCGGAAAACCAATCAGGCGTGAAGTCGTAGATGTTGTAGTCGGAAGAAATGAAAAACTTCGCAGAATAGAGCTTCCTTTGGAAAGCGATACAGGCGGCTTTTTCAAACCTAAACAAACAGGGCCGTTTCCGGGCGACGATCCTTCTTTGCCGGTAAGACTTAGATATTCGGAAAGAGTAAAAATAGATCAATACGCAGGACAAGTTATTTTTGATATAAAAAGCCAAATACAGGTTTTTTCTTCGGTTATATCAGTTTTTAAAGAACCTGCAGATTATGTAAATCACCGTTTTGTAATCACACGCATGAACGAATATTACAACAAAATTGAACAACTTGTAACTTTGTCAAGAACACTTTTCCCAAAAAAAATTTTAAAGCGAAACAATCAGCTAAAAAGAGTTTCTCCGTTTGTTTATAAAGTTTTAGATACAATCCGCAGTTGGGATATTGAAGCCCTTGCAAACGCTCTTGCCGAATTACAATCACGTCCGCGTTCTGTAAAAGTTAAGGATTTTTCGGAAGTTCTGCGCTTGATTTACAAACCGTTATTTATCCTCGAAAACCTTAATACAGAAAACATAAAATCTGCCTTTAAACTAATTTACAAAATACTTTACCTTGAAAGCCCAATCGAAGCAAAAAACAAATATCAGATTGTTATACGCAATATAATTGCGTGTTTTTCCGATATTAGACGGACAGTGCATTTTGGCTTATACCCATTGTTAATGAAACTATATTCCGATCGTTTTATTGTTTATGAACGCTTTTTCATCGAAAGACGCAGGCGTTTTTTGGCATTCCTGAATGTTACAGAAGCAGAACAGCTAAATGCCAGTGATTTAACCCCAAAACAAATTGAAACTCTTGATATGAATGTACTTCGTCAAGGCAGCTCTGAGGATGAGATAATCGAAGATGACAAGGAAGAAGACCCGAATGATCCGGCAGTAATCGAAAGAAAAATTAAACAGGAGGCTCGCAGAGCGCAGGAAAAAATTCTCGACCAAAGCCTGACAGCTATGGAAAGCCTTTTTCCAAAAGCAGGATGGAAAGATTTAAAAGATTTCCCCGATCTTTATCCATATTTTGCAAATGTATACAACATGAAACACGGTTATGAATTAATTGCCAGAACCGACCCAATTCAGCAAATATCTGTTTTGTTTAACATCTTAGACGATCTTTTTATCGCTTTGCGTTATGTGAAATTTACAAACATCATTGGAACGGATGGGAAAACTATCAGCCTCGACTCCGAACTTATAGTAATTCTAAACAAATGGCGGGAATTAAAAGATGACAGCTTTTCAAAACATTATCTCCCTCGCTTGTCGGATTATTGCCGTGCGCTGGAAAATGCAAGAGACGCTAAAACATCGCCTTATGTAAAAAAAGTCCAAAACGAACTAAACTGGCTCAAGCGTCTTTACTTTTTGCCGTACTATAGATTTGAATCATTAGGCTCTCCGCCGTTTCCAAAAAAAGATATTGTTCCAATTTACAGCGAGATAAGAAAATTGCGGAATTATTTGACAGGGATAGCAAAAAATATCGAAAACTCTTTACGCTTGGGAGGAGCGGCTTCGAAAACCCCGTGTGCAGGAATGAACAATCCGTGGGAAGAATACAATTTTCAAGTTCCAAACCCGGTATCAAAAAGGCTTGACTTAATGCTGCCGCCGGAAAGAAGAATAAACGCTACATTGATTTTCTTTTCTTTATCGGTAATTACAATACTGGATCATATCGTAAATAACGAAAATAGCTGGGCTTACGACCGTACAGGGCCGCTTTTCAGAAGTGAAAAAGACGCAGGTATTGTGCCATTGTTCGGTACAAGCGAAAGAGTTGACGCAGATCAAATATTTAAAGACACTTTAAAGAAAATGCAAAACGCAAACTAAAAAGTTTTACACAGGCAGAATCTTTAAATCAACTCCTAAGGTTTTTGCAGCCTGCTCTGCGTCCTTCATACTTCCAATAATCACAGGGCCCGACACAGCTCTTGAACCGAGCGAAGCGAACAAGTTTTCGATATCCGCAGTTGATATGTTGATTAAACGCTCAAGGCTTCTTTTGCGGTAATCGTCTTCGATACCGTACAGAAAACGGAAAAAATCAACGATACCTTTTTCTGCACTTGTCCTTGGGCGTGTTTCTTTTGCGTAACAGCCGATTATGCTTTTTACAAGATAGCTTTCGTCACCGCCGCCGTAGTATTGAAGGCTGTCTTGTTTACTGCTTTTTAATATGGCAGAAATAATATCAAGAGACCTTAGAGGATTTGGATCACGGTATGTGGCAAAAGACATTGAATTTTCCATAGCATTGCTGGAAATAAAAGCACCGTAAGCGCCGCCCTTCATGCGGATATTTTCCCATAACGCTCCGGTAGACAACTGATGTGTTAAAACTGTTTCTGCAACCTGCATGGTTGTATCAAAAGGCGCAGACTCCATTGCCAATGCGGCAAAACCAACCTGAAGTGATCGTGAGGCGAAAACCTCTGGCAAAGTCGGCTTTGAAAAAGCCATCTTTGCAAACGCCGACTCTGAGTTAACCGACAAACGAGGAGCCGGATGACCAAACCTTCCGAATCTTTGTGTTACTTCTTTTTCGGCGGCGTTTGTAGAACCGCTTGTAATGTTCACAATCAAACCTGAACTGTTTATTTTTTGACGCAGTTCCCGCAATTTCGAAACAATATCGGCTGTATCCATTTTTGCAAGACGATGAACAAATTCGATCTGTGAAATACCACCCCAACTTTCATCGACTGTTTTTGAACGAGAATTACCGCAGCTCGCCCTCCCCGCAGCGTACAAATGACCCATCGGCGCAAGGCTGGAATCAATTTTGTTTTTCATCTCAAATACAAGATCATTTATTCTTCGCATATCTGAAAAATCAGCTTCGTTAATTAAACGCAGAGCCAAATCCAGCGACTGCGCTATTTTTTCGTCAAGACATTTAATTCGATAGATGATCCAGTCACGCCCCGCCAAATCAAATTTACCTGAGGCAGTTTGCAAAATCGCAGGGTTACTCATTTTAGACGCAGCGGCAGCAGAACCTGAATGAAGCAGTGCAACAAAACCGCCGACAGTGCGGGCAAGCAAGCTTGATACTTCGCCGTAGTCCATGCCCGGAAGCCCGGTTGATGTAACCACTCTGGAAAAAAACGAAAGCCATGGGTAATCGTCAATCGTTAAAACATCAACAGGAAAAGCCATCTCGATATATGTTATGCCGTTTGTGTGAAGTTCATGGCAAAGAGCCGGCACTCCGTTTAAGTCTTCGTGGCGGCGATGTATATATTCGATTTTAGCGGTGAGGTCTGTGCGGGAAAGGTGCGGAATTGATGCAAGTACTTCAGGAGTGTCCGCTTCGCTTTGAATTTTTTCGAGGGCTTGCGATTTTTCCCTGATTTGCTGCCGCTCATCATCGCTAAGTTTTTTTTCAATATCAGCGAGTTTTTCAGAAACTGACATTTCTTGCTGCGCCAAAAAATCTTTTTGGGGCTGAATAATCACAAGTGCTCTGTGAGGGTTGTCCAGCAAATATTTTTTAATGAGCGATTCAAAATATCTTTTATCCGAAGCAAGATTCTCTTTTATTTTTTTGATTGCCGGATCAATCAACAAGCTTTCCCATGGCTTACTGTTGTGCATCCATGCTCGCAAAGAACGGAACAACCACACAAGAGAAAACGGGCCGCTTGAGCGTTTGATTTCACGCTGAGAAAATTCCATAGAAAGAAGCGCTGCCTCAATTTCTTCTGAGGGGATACCTTCATCAACAAGTTTTTGTAATACACCTGTTATCAGAGCTTCGATAACTTCGCTTGTTTTGTCGATGTCGTCATCACTCGGCGTATTGCTCGGCGTACCGCTCGGCATATTGCTCGGCATATTGCCAAGCAGCCCGCTGACGCCTTTTAATCCGGCAATAAACAAAGTTTCACGTATATCGCTTTCAAATCCTGATACAGGCGAAAGGTCTTCTCCCAAACCTGATTCGATGAGCGCTCTTGTTAACGGAGAGCCGTCATGTCCCAGAAGTATTTCCGCAAGAGCGGCTAAAGCGATGGTTTCATTAATGTCTGTCGTATCGCAGCATAACCACGAAAGAAACACTGTTGATTTTAATTCGCTTCCTGCGGGACAAGGCACATGAATTTTTTTAGGTTCTTTCCATCGTTTGGTTTTTTCGATTGGCGCACAGGCTTTGCCGCTGTCAAGGCTTCCAAAAAATTCTTTGTTTAAAAAATCGAGCTGCTTTTCGGTGGAAATATTTCCGGCAAGAAAAACCCGGCAATTGGCAGGTGAATAATGGGTACGATGAAATTCTTTTAGCCCTTCCCATGTTAATTGAGGAATATCTTCGGGAGAACCGCCTGCTTCAAAACTGTAAGGCGTATTCGGCATTACCGCTGTAACCGACCAAAAATCGGCATACCTGTCCGGCGATGAATACGCCCCTTTCATCTCGTTGTAAACAATTCCAGTTATAGACAATTTATCGTCTTCGCCAGAATTTGCATACTCGGAAGAGTACTCCAACCTGTGACCTTCCTGCATAAATGTCCACTCGGGGATCAAAGGCCGAAAAACTGCATCGCCGTACACGGACATTAAATTAAAATAATCATGCTCATTAGTAGAACTTGCGGGATAAACCGTCTTGTCTGGAAACGTACACGCATTTAAAAAAGTTTGCAAGCTGCCTTGCGCCAAAGTGATAAACGGATCTTTTAGCGGATAACGTTCCGAGCCGCAAAGCACAGAATGTTCAAGAATGTGCGCAACGCCCGTACTGTCCTGCGGATAAGTAGCAAAGGCAAATCCAAACAAATTTTCATCGTCGTCATTTAAAACATGAAAAACTTCCGCACCGCTTTTTTCATGTTTTGCCCAAATACCGCACGCTTTAAGCTCTTCAAGATCAATTACATCAAGAATTACAAAACCGCTGTCAAGTTTTTGCCCTTTAGTTAAATTTGTTTTGCCTGACAATTCTTTCATACATACACATCCTTATCATCGTAAAGTATTATTTCGCCTTTTGAACGGGCAAGTCTGAACCATGCAAGAAAATCTCTTTCGATTTCTTCACAATCACGTTTAGGGACTGCTCCAATAACTTCATTTTCTTCACGGATTATTTGCCTTCTTCCCGCAGAAATATTGGAAAGAATTTTTTCGTTAAACTCACGGCTTTTGCCTTTCAGTAAAATTGCGATTTCTCTTTCTGTCATTATTTTTAATTTATCCTGAATGATCCGATCGACAGTATTAATCACATCATCAATCGTGTAAAACTTATTTTTTAAATTAGTTGCGATATTTGGTTCTTCGTATTCCAGTTCATTGATAAGCCTGCTTCCAAACGCATAATCGCCTTGTTTGAGAATTGCTGTAAGTGTTTTCACTCCGTCTATCTTGATGTCATTTGCGCCGCCAGAAACATTCCTGACTTTTTCCCTGAATGCCGATGATACCTGCTCCAACACTTCGGGAAGTATCTCTCCTTGATGGGCGATCCGTTTTAGAATTTCCGATTTGCGATTTTGCGGAAGTCGGCTTATTGTGCCTGCGGAAAGTTTTGACGAAAGGCGGGCAAGAACAAGTGCCGCTGCTTGATTGGTTTCGTCATTTAAAAGCAATACAAGCTGTTCCGGCGAAAAGTCTTCAAGAAAAGTAAACAGATTTACTTTTGATTCGGGAACCGCCTTATTAAGGATTGTTTCGCCTTTTTCCGACCCTTTCGCCGCATAAAGTATAGCCCTTGCGGTATCAACCCCGCCGCCAGAAAACTCTTTTAACTCTTTTGGCGTTAAATCAGGTTTGGTATCCCGCAAAAAAACGGGTTGGGGTTTGGGTTTGGGTTCGGAAACTTTTGCTTTTGACGTTTTGATGAACCCTTCGACAGTTTTCTGCTTGCCTGAGATTCTCACGCTGTCCTTAACAGAGTCCTGCGCATAATCAGGTTCGCCCTGTTTGGGTGATCCTCGCAAGGGTGAATCTTTTTGATCAATCGTTTTTTTATACATATCAATGCCATGCCGCAGAATGTTACCCATGATTGATTATAACATA
>WQWD01000068.1 GCA_009785545.1 Treponema sp.
TACTTTGGTCCCATGGGCTGCCGCACAGGTTTTTATCTTATCCTTGAAGGCGATTACCAATCCATTGATATTGTTCCGCTGTTATGCGAAATGTTGGATTGGATTGAAAATTTTGACGGCACTGTCCCCGGCGCGTCTGCTGTTGAGTGCGGTAATTGGCGAGAGCTTAATATCGACATGGCAAGATGGGAATGCCGCAAGTATGCGGCGCTTTTGCGTAACGGCTCCAAAGAAAACTTTGAATATCCTGTATAAGTACAATTAAGTACAAGAAAACCTTTTTAAAAATATGAACGAATTATTTAGCGGAAATGCATGTTTTATAATAACTCCATATTTATACCTTCTGGCAGGGCTTGGTCTGTTAATAATCTGCGGAAATTGGTTAGTAACAGGAAGTGTGCAAATAGCAAGACATCTAAAAATCAGTACATTTATAGTGGGATTGACAATTGTTGCTTATGGTACTTCTGCGCCTGAAATGTTTATCAGCATTGGAGCTGCTCTTGAAAATGCACATGATATAGCACTTGGAAATGTAATTGGTTCCAATATTGCCAACATAGGATTTATTCTGGCAGTTGTAGTTATAATTACGCCTATTCCAATCAGAAACAAATCAATCGGTTTTGATCTGTTAATAATGTTTATTTTAATAATACTTCTGTTTATATTTGGCTTTAACGGCGTAATAGGGTTTTTTGAAGGATTATCTTTTGTATTAATACTGACAGGTTACACAGTATGGTCAGCAATTAAAGCGCGTAAAAATAATGTTAACACTTTAAAAATTGAAGCGCCGACAATGAAACCTTTGTTGGCAATTATAATGATTGTGGCAGCTATTGTGGGATTATATTTCAGCTCCGGCTGGTTTGTTCAAGGCGCTCGTGAAATTGCTTTGCAATGGGGAGTAAGTGAGCGTGTAATTGCAATATCTATTGTTGCAGTGGGAACCAGTATGCCCGAACTTATATCATCTTTAATCGCAGCTTTAAGAAAAGAAGCGGATTTATCTATAGGCAATATTATTGGTTCAAATCTGTTTAATATTGCCGGAGTATTGGGAGTAACAGCAATAGTCAGACCTTTGACCATAAACAATCAGTCTTTGTTTATTACAGATATGTTATGGCTTTTTGCTATTTCTATAGCATTATTACTTGTTATGATTCCGCTGAAAAGAGGAAAAATTAATCGATGGGAAGGCGGGATATTGCTTTTAATTTTTGCAGTTTATATGTTTATTTTGTACAGATAAAACTGTTATCCCATTTTCCCAAAGCTTCTGTCATAAATTTATGAATATCGAGACCGTAAACCTGATTCAGAATGTCGCTGTTCAGAACTTCGTCAATTTTTCCGCCGGCGGCAATCGTTCCCGTGTTCATGACAATTGCTATATCGCCAAATTTACGTGCCATGTTCAGGTCGTGAAAAACGCCGATTAAGGTCTTATTGTTTTCCTTAACCCACATTTTTAAAAAGTCAAGTAATTCAATTTGATTTTTTAAATCCAGATGATTAGCCGGCTCATCAAGCAGAATCAAATCGGGCGTTTGCGCAAGAGTCCGTGCAAGGAAAACCCTCTGTAAAGTTCCGCCGGAAAGCTCGTCAATCATTTTATTTTTTATTCCTATTAAATCAAGTTTTGTTAATATATTTTCGATAATCACTCTGTCTTCGGCGGAAAGACTTTTCAAAAACCCCCGTGAATAAGCGTAACGCCCCATCGAAACAGTTTCAAAAACAGTATAAGGGAAAAAAACCTGCACACCTTGACTCTGTCCCAAAAGCGAGATTTTTTTTGCCAATTTTTTGCGTGGAACACTGGAAATATCAATGCCGTCAACAAAAACAGCTCCACGGTATTCAATAATGCGTGCAATCGATTTAAGTAAAGTGCTTTTTCCGCACCCATTAGGCCCCAGCACACAAAGACATTCTCCGTTTTGTACTGTAAAGCTGATATTGCGTATAACGTCAAGACCATTATATCCGGCAAACAAATCTTTTACTAATATCATGTTTTCCTCACTAAAATCGTAAGAAAGCTCATTGGGTTCTCCGTCTGAAGTAAACCCACGCAAAAAACGGAGCGCCAATAAGCGCCGTAATCGCCCCCACTGGCAGTTCCGATGGTGAGATGATTGTTCTTGCGATAAGATCGGCACATACCATCAGCGAGCCGCCAAGGATAAACGACATGGGTATCAGATGCCTATGACGTGAGCCGGTGATTCTGCGGGCTGCGTGAGGTGCAATCAAATCCACAAAACCGATTACACCGCTGAGGGCAACGGCAGCTCCTATCAATACGGCAGTAAGAGCGAGCAGCTTTTTACGCAGCGAACCTGTTTCCACTCCGGCTGTTTTTGCGACATCGTCTCCAAAACTTAAAATGTCCATTTCCTTTGTGTAGAGAAAAATTCCGGCAATTCCGATTGCCAAAAACGGCAAAATCAGCCAAACGTAAGTCCAGCCCCGCATTGCAAAACTGCCCATCTGCCAGAGAACGATACGCCGAAGATCGTCGGAGAAAATTGCGCTTAGAGTAGTCAACGCAGCGTTCAAAAAAAGCGAAAGCACCATGCCGCAAAGAATTATCGTGTTACTCGACATTGATTTATCAATGCGTGACGAAAATGCCGCTACAAAAAAAACTGTAACAAGCCCAAAAACAAAACCTGTCAGCGGCAGCGAAAAACCGCCCAGGAAGGGGAGAGCAATTCCGCTTATGATGATAATCCCGGCTCCAAGGGAAGCACCTGAGGAAACCCCCAAAATATACGGGGAAGCAAGCGGGTTTCGCAAGACAGACTGACAAACTGCCCCGCTGACCGCCAGACTGCCGCCGACAAGAAAAGCAAGCAATACACGAGGAAGCCGCAGCAGCCAAACAATGGAAACACTTCTTGGATCGATTTCCGAAGAAAGCGGCAGCCTGAATATTTTGTGCAATATAATTTGCGCAGTATCACCTAACGATATTCCGGCACTGCCAAGAGACACAGCTATAACAATAATAGTTAGAGAAACAATAAACCCTATAACAATCCTATTTCTGTTTTTCATAATTTCGGATACACCGCCTGCAGCATTTGCCGCAAAGCCAAAATAACACGAGCCGAAGGGCGTGAAGAAGAATCATTATCAATCAGGTAAACACGATTGTTAATAACTGCGTTTATGTGATTAAAACCAAGTCTATTTTTTATTTCCCCTATTGGATCGTCAATGTAATTTACGCTGGTAAGAATTACATCAGGATTACGCTCAATGATGGTTTCTGCACCGGGAGTTACCAGCCAATTGTCATTTTCAAAAATGTTACGAGCACCAATTACTGTAATCATATTGTTTATAAAACTGTCTCTGCCAAAAGTCATCATTAATGGCGCTGCGGAAATTTCAAAGTACACAGTTTTTTTATTTTCGATAAGACTCACTTTTTGCGAAATCTCCGCAATCTGCGCCTTCATGTAATTGATAAGTTTTTCGCCTTCTTTTTCCGCCTGCAGCAACTCCGCTATAAATGTAATATCCAAATAAATGTCTTCGATACTTCTGCTCATGGAAATATAAACTACGGGAATACCCATTTCGCTTAACAGCCGAAAAGGATCCTCACCGCTGCCTGTAGGATTATGACCGCTTGCAATAATTATGTCAGGATCAAGCATAATGATCGTTTCCGCATCGGGAAAAAAGAAATCCAATAGCGGCAGATTAGCCGGAATACCATCAATGTTAGCCGAATGGCGATCAACGGCAACAAGCTTATGCGCCTTCCCAAGATCGACAATTATCTCTGTGTTTGACGGCGCAGTGGATATGACTCTGTTTATTGGGCGGTTTATGACAACAGTTCTTCCCGTTCTGTCGATTATTGTATTATTTTCGGACACAGTACAACTTGAGACTAAAAACAAGAGAGCAGCCAATAAACTTAAAAATGTGTATATATTTTTCATTTAACCTCCAAATTTAACCTAACACCCAACGTTAATGTAATGCCGGGCATCGGAAAATCAAAAAATGATTCATAAGATGTATTTAAAATATTTCGTAATGAGCCAAAGACCACAAAGCTTTCCCTGATGTTTTGACTTACCGAAGCGTTAAGCAAAAAATGCGGCGGTAATCTGATAGTATTTTCTCTATTATGAAAACGAACACTTTCATAATGGCCAGAAATTAACAAAGAACCTGTTTCCCAAACAAAGTTCAGCGAGCCGCCGATTGTGTGTTCCGGCGTGTAGGGAATCCTTTGGTTTGACGCGAAATTATATCCAAAACTCAACAAATAACTGCGAAGATATTGATACGATACAGACAGAGCTATTCTGTTCAAAAATCCCAAAGAAACAGGAATTTGAAAATTGAATTTGTTATGAAGCCCAAAAAAAGCCGCTTCTCCAACATTTTCCGGCCTCAAGGTACCTGCCGCTCCAGAAAACCAGTGTATCGAATTTCTTAACCATTGAGTAAAAAAAACACTTTCTATGTTGGCGTGATTGTTTATTCGCCATTCTACTCCAAGGTCAGCTCCCCAACCATCTTCCGGGAACAAATTCGGATTGCCGATACCGCGCATGGCACTGCCGGCGCCGCTGTTCCAATAAAGTTCCTCAAACTCGGGAAACTTAAAATTACGAAAATAATTGTTTCTTAGCGTCAGAGAATCTGCAGGATTCCACATAAAACCAAGTTTTGGCACTGCCGTAATTCCACCTGCGCCTCCAGTTGCAAAAACCATTCTGACCGAAGGAATAACCATAAATTGTTGCAGAGGTTTATATTCAACGGTGAGAGATATACCGCCATCGTGCCTGTCACGGCTGCCTATTTCTGTGGAATTAATCAGAGTAAAGCGATAATCAATGCTGCTTCTGAAAGTGAATCTTTTGCTTGAGTACCAATTCCATCGATTAATTGCATTTAACGTATATTGATCGTGCCGGGAAAATGTGCCGGCTGGCGATGTATAATCCGTTCGGCTGAAACGCCATGCAAGAACAGCTTCGGCAGCAAGATCGTCACGGAACGCACGTGGAGTTTCAAGCATAATGCTCTGACGGCTGACGAAATCAACTTGTTCACCAAAGAGGCTTGAAGAGCCGGAAGTGGGGATATTTTTGTCGGCATAATAAAAACTTGCAGAAGCAATTAATTTTGTAAGATCGATTAAATTCCAGATCATCGATGTATTAAGGCCTGCATCTAAAACTTCGTTATTATCCTTGCGGCGAATATTGTCTGTAAAATCTGTGAATAAAAAATTATTTGCAGCACGGTTGGCAAAGGCGTTAGCCGAAAATGAAAACGCCTCGCCGCCGTAAGCCGCAGAAACAGTAAAGTTCTGAGTGCCGAACAAGTCTTGCCAATGAGGGTCTTGTGTTTGACCGTTGAGGTTATACTCTCCGGGCATTACCGATGTGTTTGACATCGAAAGGCTAAAACGCCAGCCCGGTTCCTGTCTTCTAACTGTGATGATATTGATTACCCCGCCTATCGCCCCGGAAACATTAAATCTGGAATCCGATCCGCCGTAAATAACCTCAATACGTTCAACAGAATTAAGATCAATTTGATGAATATCAAACCTTCCATCCATTGCAGAATTTACGGGGATACCGTCAACAAGAACTGCTACACGTTTTGACGAATTGCCTCGCAATGATATGTTGGCTTGATTGCCATGAGGACCATAACGATCTATGTTCAAATGCAAAGTCTCCTGCAGCAGAGCTGCAATATCAGGCGCAGAACGGCGTTCAATATGTTCTCTGTCAATGATTGCGATTTGCTGCGTTGTTTGCATGGTTCCAACAACAACAATTCCTTCTGTATCAAAAAAGAAAAAATCGTCATCGAATAAATCATCCGCAAAAAGAGTAAAACAGAAAATAAAAACCGATAACAGCAATGAATAACGATTCATTTATCTTGTGTATCCTGAACCCCAAAATGTAACATGAGTGCTTACGTTTCCCGCATTAAACAAACGTTTCGCTTCGCCAAAGGAAGCAACTTGAATAATATCAAAATGCTCATCAATGGCATTCGCCAGCAAAATATGAGATGACGTATAATTTCTGTAATATACACCGATATAATTACCTTCTATGATATCGGTTTCAGACGAATTAATTTTAACTATTAATACACCAGAGTTACGTGAAAAATCAATCGCCGCTTCTATAGTTCCGTTAAATCTTATAAAACCAAAACCGTCATCAAAATACACTTTGGTTTCAAAATACACTTTGGTTCTGGTAATAATATAACTACCGCCCCAACCATCTTCCCACACACCGACAGGGATAAACTGAACATTTCTGAATTCCTCTCCCTCATCAACTTGGCAGCTTATCAGCAAAAAATTTACTAATAAGACTGTAATTAAAACTAAAATCGTGCGTTTCCCAAATGAAACCATAAAAACTCCTTTGCAGGAGAAAAGACAGAAAACCGGTTAAACCTTGTTTGATAAAATTAACAACGAGAGATTCGTTCTGGGTAGGTATCGATGTTTACATCGGCGGTTTTTCATTGGCTCTTTCCTCGAAGCCTGCTTGATCATTTTATCAAGCTTGAAAATTGATTGAGCCCCATACGAGGTTCATCGCATACCAAAGTTTCCTGGCTTGAGGGCGCGCACCTAACGATGCGATTTCCTGCCGACCTTCCCAGTTTCCCAGTGGTCGTTTTTGGCAGTATCTTCCCTGTCACAGTTACGGGTTAGCGGAGGATTTCAAGCCGAATCGAAGATTCAAAAGCTCGGCACCCCACTTCCTTTGAAGTATACATCTTGATGTTATACCAATTATGCGAATATTGTCAATGGACGGTGTGCGTATTTCATATCAAAATATATTCCAGATTAGAACAACATACCCCATCATTTATAGCGGAATTATTATTTAAGCACTTATTTTTGCCGCCGCCTCGATCATTTGCCGGACATCTGCCTTTACTTGTCCGGTAATCTCGTTGACCTGAGCCATCGCCTGCATTATTTGTGTGCTTCCCACGCTCTGCTCGCTCATGGCGCCCAGAATATCAGTCTCTTGCTCTGCCACAATCTTTACGCCTGAGTCTATAGCCTCGAATTTGTTTATTACATTGTCTGTTGATCTGGTTATCTTGTCGATAGAACCCTTAATTTTTTTCAAGACCGTGCTGATAATTTTTGACTGCTTGCTCGAATTTTCTGCGAGCTGGCGTATCTCGTCAGCGACAACGGCAAAACCTCGGCCGGATTCCCCGGCGTGTGCAGCCTCAATCGCAGCGTTCATGGACAAAAGATTTGTTTGACTGGCAATGTTTTGCATAACGGAATTAATTTCTAATAGTGATTCGGATTCATTTGCAATTTCCTTGATATTTGTATCAACCTCTTTTAGACCGGCGTGCCCCACCGCAGAAGATTCTTCCAACGCCTTTACGTTCTGCGCATTTTTGGAAAGTGTGTTATTTACAGAGCGGATGTTGGCAACCATTTCCTCAATGGCTCCTGCAGATTCGGTAATAGCAGAGGACTGTGCTTCCAGATGTTCGCTGAGCCAATCCATTATTGTTTGCAGCCTCTGTTGGGCAATGTGTTCAATTTCTTTGCTTTTTTGATACTCGCGAAGATCACGGAGATAAGTAATAAGAAATTCTTTTCCGTCAATTACTACTTTTTGAAGAATCTCTTCGACAAGAACGGGTGTGCCGTCTAAGTACTGATAAGTCCATTCATGTCGATAACTGCCTTGTCGAATCGCAAGTTTGGCCACTTCAGCCGCTTTTTCCATAGACGGAGAACCGTCAGGCTGAAACGCAGGAAAGAAGCGTTCTATATTATCAAGGAATATCTGTTTGTCAGATAAATTAAACATATGTTCCACTTCGCTGTTGACTTCGATGGGAATACTATTTTCGTCAAAGAGGACGCAAACCATAGGAGATGCATCCAGTATAATCTGCATTCTTTTTTTGGCCGCTTCCTCTTTTTTCTTGATTTCATGGATTTCACGCAAATCCTTTACAAATCCAATTGCATGATTTTCTCGGTCAAAATTGGCACGAACGAACGTTATCTGAAGAGGAAGCTCCTCACCATCCAGTGTAGACTGTGTCCACTCAAAGGTTACGACTCCATCTTTAAAAACCTTTTTCATTATTTCGCTTAACATATCCAATGAACGTTTTCCGTTAGGCTGATATCCCGGCATGAGCTGAAAGAATTTTTCAAAGTACTCCTGTTTGTTCGTTAGCCCGTATAACTTCGGCGTTTCTTCGTTACAGTACAAAATTTTCATGCTGTCTCTAACCATGAATGTCGGTGTAGGCGAGCTGTCGATGATAAGATGCATCCCTTCGTGGAAACTATTCCTTTCCATCTTTTTGAACAGCCGCATGGAAAGAATAATGGCACATACAAAAAAGAAAACCACTAGCGGCACAAGAACAGCCATGATCGTAATTGGGTTCTGTATATGGATAACAAGGACATACACAAAAATCAGAACGAGGATTGCAAGGAGTGATAAACCAAAACCAAGTTTAAATACGAGCTTACGTTTAAGGTTTTCCGAAGAATAATTTTTTTTAACTTGCCATTTGTTTGCCATAAGAAAGAATTCCTTTTTTAGCACTCACAAAAGATGTTGTAAATATACGATTTATATTATTAAGTTTTAATAGTCGCATTTTACGGTGGTTATTGACATTTTAACATCATTATATAATGGTTGTCAATATATAAGCCACCAATTTTAAGTATGTTATAATTATGAATTTTAGAGAGAATTTAAGGGAAGCTATTGATTTCTCTGGTTTAGGGCAAAAAGAACTTGCATACAAGGCAAATATAAGCTTGCGAAATATTGAAAATTATCTGCGGAAGAATGCGTCTATCCCATCTGCCGATAAAGCTGTACAGATCGCTCAAGTGCTCGGGGTTACTGTTGAATATCTTGTAACCGGAACAAACTCACCGCAAGAAATTGAGGATGAAGTACAACAATTAATAAAATTGTTAAGAAAACTTCCAAGAAATAAACAACGTATCATAATAAAAAACGCTTTAAACTTATATGAAATACTTAAAGAAGCATAACTCGAATATTCAAATTGATACAAGCGGATTTTTTTTGTTGAGACGTTTCAACATTGTTAGGAGATAACTCTATCGTCTAAACAATTTGTAAAACAATAATAAGAATTTGTAGCCAATGTAAGGGAAAATACGAAAAAATTTAAAGGGATTTTGGAAACAATACGCAACCCATTCAAGTCCTTTGTTAAAGGAAGCACGAGACGGGCGTTTTTTTCTTTCTGCAAAAACATCGAAAATATCGCTGCACCATAATCTCATGCCGTGACCTAATGCACTATTATTTCGGGCAATCCAGCGTTCCTCGCCGCGTATTCCTTTGCTGACCAAGAGCAGAGAAGGAGATGATTTTTTTATTGCTTTGATGATCGTCAGTTCATTGGCTTTTTTGAAATAACCGGGATAACGACCGACAACCCGCAATTTTGGAAAGGTTTGGCGGATGTTTTTTTCTGTTTTTAGAAGCACTTTGGTTCTTCCGCCAAGCAGATAACAGGAAAATTCCCGAGTTTCAAGAATTGTAAGCAGGCTGATAATAAAATCAAAGGGCATATACCTGTGCGCTTTCCATCCTGACAAAAATCTGATACCGCTTATCAGGCTTTTTGAAATTGGGAGAACTAAAGAGGCACTTTTTACATAAGATCGATACTCACCAGATCTTCTGGCACGCAATAAATCCCAAAGAGACAGCAATACGATGTTATGCTCTTTATCCGTTTTTAAAAGTTCGTAAACAAATTCTATAAAA
>WQWD01000069.1 GCA_009785545.1 Treponema sp.
AAACAAGGCGAATTAAACTTTGTATCGGACTTTCAAGGATTGTAATAAATGGGTACTGCGGTAGTTTTCAAGCCAACAGCAATACAGAAAAAGGCTCTTTCTCTTTTGAAGGGCGGGGCTAAACATATTTTGTTGTTTGGCGGTTCTCGTTCGGGGAAAACAACAGTGATTGTAATGGCGATTATCTTTCGGGCTTTGATGTATGCAGGTTCCAGGCATTTGATTTGCCGTTACAGGGCGAAAGACGCAAGGTCATCGGTTTTGCGTGAGACTTTATTTCCGTGGTTAAATAATACTGTTGGAAAAAACGGTTATACATATTTAACACATGAAAGTGTGATAACTCTTTTTAACAGCTCTGAAATTTGGATAGGCGGTCTTGGAGACAGAGAGCAAGCGGACAAGATACTTGGGCATGAGTATAACACAATTTATTTTAATGAGATTAGCCAACTTTCTTATATTGCGGTAACAACTGCTTATTCCAGACTTGCAATGAAAGTGCAAGGTTGCAGGAATTTGTTTTTTTATGACTGCAATCCGGGTTCGCCTTTGCATTGGGCTTATAAAATATTTGTTTTGAAAAAGACTTTTCAAACCGGCGAACAGTTGGAGAAACCGGAACTATATCAATCTATGTTATTAAACCCTGAAGATAACAAAGAAAATCTGCCAGAGGATTATATTTGCGACATTCTTGACGCTTTGCCGGAAAAACAAAGAGCCAGGTTTCGTGACGGGCTGTGGGTAAAGGCAGATGGTGTAATATACGACCGCTTTGATGAGACGATGATTGTCAAGTTAGAAGATATGCCTAAAGAGTTTGACCGAATTGCTGCAGGACAGGACTTTGGATTGAATATTACGTTTGTGAAAATTGGCTGGGTTGGTGATGTTGTGTATGTTTTATGCGATTACGGAGCATTTAACATGACAACTAAATCATTTAATGCCGAACTGGAAGCAAGAGGTTGGCTGGATATTAACGACGGGATTGGCTGTCCAGTTTATTGCGATCCTGCAGGTGGTGAACGAATACAGGAAATTACAGGGGGCTTGAAAGCCAATAACAGTGTAGAAAGCGGAATTGATTATATCAACGCAAAAATTGAACGTGGGCAGTTTTTCGTTTGTGAGAGGTGTAACGGAGTACTGTCGGAGATATGGGATTATTGCAGGAATGAGGCAGGAGAGATTGTAAAGACAAACGACCATTACATGGACGCTTTGCGTTATGCGATATTTTCTGATATTCAGCAAGGGGTGATTTTTTCATGAAACTGCTAAATGTATTCAAACCTAAACCACAGCATGGGAAAATCAACACTCGGCAGAAAAGCGTGAAAGAATTCTTGGGGGAAAAAAAGAATACTTTTTTATGGTCTGATTGTGATAATAATAGTATATTTAATAACAATGACACAATCGGCGACACTTACCTGCTTCATGCGTGGGTAAATATCTCTGTAAATATTTTGACTCGAAATATCGCCCGAGCAGATTTTTGTATCAAGAGAGAGGGTAACGATGTTGAACGTGGCACAATGTATGAGCTGTTCAGGCGACCAAATCCTTCGTTAAGCCGTTACGATCTTTGGAAAGAAACCGCTGCCTGGTGGTTTCTTGAAGGCGAAGCCTTCTGGTGGTTCGGTTCTGATTATTCCGGCGGACTGCCAAAAGAGATTTATATACTTGATCCTCGCAGGATGAGGCATGATTCGGGGCTGTCCCGAGACCTTCGGTCTGGTGAATTACGGGGTCTTGATTTTGGTTCTCGTAATGTTCCCCGCAAATGGTTTTATCATGTTGGCACGGAACTTGTGCCGATACTGAACGATGAGATAATTCACTTTAGAGACTGGAATCCATGGAACCCGGTACGTGGGGTTAATCCGCTTGTTTCGCTTTCTTTAGAATTAGAACAAGATTTTTACGCTAATAAAGCAAACTCAACTTTACTTAAAAACAACGCCATTCCGCAAGGTATTTTAAAAACAGAACAAACTTTACGCCCCGAAGAAGCAGACCAACTGGAACGCCGATGGGAAAGCAAGTACGGTGCTGTAAAGGCAGGGCGTAAAATTGCCGTGCTTGGCAAGGGAACTAATTTTGAGCCGCTTTCATTTACTCCAGAAGTAATAAAACTATTTGAGCTAAAGAGGTGGAACTTATACACGATACTTGCGAGATACGGAATACCGCCGAGAGTAGCGAATATCAGCGACAGATCGACTGCTCTTAGCGGGAAAGATACGGCGGAGCAACATTCGGCATTTTGGAAGTATACGCTTATACCAATTCTGCGGCAGTTTGAACAAATACTTGAAAGTCAGTTTTTTATTCGCTTTGGTGTTAAGGAACGAGGTGTATTTGATTTGTGGGATATTCCCGAGCTGCAAAAGAGCGAAGACGCGCAAAGTAAAAGAGATATTGCGGAAATTACCGCAGGGATTAAAACGATAAATGACGTTTTAAAGGAGAGAGGGAAAAAGCCGAAGTCTTGGGGTGATGTGTGGCACAGACCGAGAAGCCTTGAAACTGTAGACGGCGGCAAGTCTAATCGAGGCGCTGATGGCGAATAACAGCGTTATCATTGCTTCTACTGCTAATTTTCTCATTGATACGCTGCGCACTAAATTAAAGGACTTGAATTTAAGAGTTTTTACTGCCTGCAGTGAAAACGATTTATATGATACTATCAATAGCACTTTTCCTCGATTGATATTCATAGAACACTGTTTTTGTGGATTTGATACGGATAACTATATTTCAAAAACTTTGAAGTTTAATCAAAATTTGCATTTTGTTATTTGGACTGCTTATCAGATAAACCCTGTTAATGCCGCTCGTTTTATTCATGCCGGGGCTGAAAGTTTTATATCTTTAAGAGACACGGTAGAAAATGTTGAAAATATACTTTTTAAAATTTCCGAAGGTCAACAGTGTTATCCGAATGATGTAAGAGAAGCGCTTCAAATTGAAACAAATATACCCATATTTAATAAACCTTTAACACCAAGAGAATTACAGATTATTAAATTATTTGGTCTTGAAGATTTGGAAATTGCGAAACAATTATCGCTTGCCATTCAGACTGTTTACTTCCATAAAAGTAATATTTTTAGAAAACTCGGATTGAAAAGAAAAAATGAAGTTTTGGAATATGTAATAAAAAATGGTGTTTTAACGCAATGGGATTTTGCATAAAAATATTTTGGGAGGAAGAAAAAATGATTGTCAGGACTAAAAGCGGAGAGGTTATTCAAATTAAAAATGAAGAATTAAAAATGAAAAATGATTGTGTGTTGCTGGATTATCTGGGAGTTAAAAAAGGTGTTACGGGAGTACAGAAGGTTACGCAAGATGTTGAACTTATTGCTTCTGTTCCGTTTTGTTTGTCGGCAGAGATGAAAACAGAAAATGAACTGCCCTTTATTCCTGACGGGTTTTCCTGGACATTATCGACTTTTGACATTGACCGATACGGAGAACGGGTTGATCCGTATGGTTGGGATTTTAAACGGTATTTACAAAATCCTGTTGTTGAGTGGGCACATAAATATGACATTCCGGCAATTGGAAAAATTGACGGACTGACCATAAATGACAATGGTTTACATGGTGTTGTTGTTTTTAACAGCAAAGATTATGACCCTTTTGGGTGGGCTATTGGGGAGCGTGTGAAAGCCGGTGTTATCAGGGCTGGCTCTGTTGGGTTTAGGGTATTGGAAATTGAAATTCCATCAAAGGAAGAAAATAAAAATGGGACTTCTCTTATTTTCAGGAAACAAGAACTTTTGGAGTTTTCGATTTGTAATGTACCGGCTAATCCGTACGCTTTGGCGAAAGAAAAAAGTAAAAATGAAAAAAGTAATAACGGGGACTCAATTCCTTTTTGGGATTGTTTGATAGCAAAAAAGTAAAAAAGTAATTGTGGGTGTGCAATTCCTTTTGGAATTGTTTAATAAATAAGAATGAGGTTAATTATGGCAAACGAAGAATTGTTGGCGGTTAAAAAGAAGTTATCTGAGATGAAAAAAATTGAGTTGACGGGCTTTACTAACACGGAAACCGCTACGGCTTACTTTCAGGAAAAAGAGGTTATTCTTGAAGGTATTGTAAAAACTTTGGAGACTTTTACCGTGCAAGAAACGGCGGAAGTGGAAGCGTTGAAATCAACCGTTAAATCTTTGCGTGATGAAATCAAAGTGCAGGCTTCCAGTCCGAAGGAAATGTCCAGACGTGAATTGCTTTACAGTTTGGGCAAAGGGATTTCTGCGGCGTGGTCGGGGAACAATAAGGCATTGGCTGATTTGGCGTTTTCGCCAAACCTTAAAGCGGACAATTGGACTAATCCTCGTGATGTTTTGTGGAACGAGAAAGGCTGGCAGTTGACGAAAGCGGCTCTCGGCGAGCCGATGGGCAACATGGCGACTAACGATCAGTATCTTGTCAATCCGATTTATGAAACTGAAATAATGCAAGACGCCGCCAAAAAATCCGTGATGATGGGTTTGGTACGTCATCGACCGATGATGGGACCTTCCATGTTTCTTCCTACAAGAGACAGAGGCGGCGTGGAATTGCATTGGCTTACGGCTTATGGTCAGCAGATTAAGGGAAGTAAACCGAAAGGTGCTGAACGTGTCGAATTAAAGGCGTATACTCTGGCTGGTTATATTCCGTGGTTTGATGAATTTGAGGAAGATGTTTTTGTTGATTTGGGGCAGATGTTCATAGACGAATTTATCGAAGTTTACGGACAAGAGTTTGACAAACAATGTCTGCTTGCCGATGATGAGCCGTTTACAGGGGCTATGGCTTGCGATGGCGTTATTAAACATTCGATTCAAAGTTCTGCGATTAAAGATTTGACGTGGAAGGATTTTAGAGACGCTGTGTATAAAATCCCTGCGGAAGAAAGAAAAGATTGTTGCTGGTTTTTGAATGAGACCGTACTTAATCATATCGCCAACATTGAGGATACGACAGGCAGACCGATTTGGCGTAGACCTACGGAGGCAATGCCGGGTCGTTTGGACTTGTATCCGTATCACGAAGTATCAATCCTTCCGCAGTTTGCGGACATCAAGGCGGATGAGCCGTTTGCCGTTTTTATGAACCCGAAGAGAATTCAACATGGAAACCGCAAGGGAATTGAAATCAAAAAGTTTGACGGCACAACAGAAAGCCTTGAATACGGCGAATTGTTTTTGCGTTTCCGCAAACGTGACGGCTTTCTTGTTACCAGACCGAAGAATAATATTCTCGTTCTAAAAACTAAAGGGGCTTGAACGAAAGAAAAGTTAAAAATGTGCTGTTTGTAATTGTTTATAAACCTACTATCAGCAGAGTTATTTGATTTATACAGGGAAGGAAAAATATTTTGTTAGCCGCCAGAAGCAGAAACTTCGGGCGGCGATTTTTATAAGTTTTATTTTGATAATGACGACGTTTTTAAGTTCCCCCGCCCAAATGGGCAGGGATTAATTTTTTTATACTGCTATTTTTAGCGGAGATTTTTCTTTTTCCTTTTCTTCTTTTTGTACTTTATGGCTTCCTTTACTGGCTCTTATTTCGTCTAATGTTTCCCTGCTGGTGATTTTTCTTTTTTTACCGCCGGAAAATACCCAAGCTTTGTGTTTAATTGAAAACCAAAAACCAAGCTCTTTTAATTGCTCCTTTACTTCTTTTGAATTAAAGCAATAAATCCAAAAGCCTATTATTTCTATTTCACATTCAAGGTCTATGATTTTTTCCAAGATGTCCTGGAATGGTGTAACGCTGTCCGGGTCTGGTTTCCATTCTTTATCTTGATAATAGGAATTAAAAGAATTAGACATAAAGTTTTTTAAAAAGGCGTTAAACTGGCTTATTATTTCTTTTGTGACGGCTTCGCCTTCTTTGCCTGCGTGATCCGGGTGGTGTTTTAAAAGCAACTGACGATAATGCTTTTTCGCTTCTTCTATTGATTGACATTGTTGAAAATATTTCATTTTGTACCTTCCTAAAATAATTCTTTTTGTCCGCAATTTATTACTGGAACAATGTCTTTGCTACCCGGATAGATTTTTTTTATGTGTAAAATAAAATCTTTCGCTTCTTTTAGTGTTGGAAAAATACGAAAAGTTTTTAACAGGCTTGTTCCTATATACTGCGGAATTGTAGTGCAAGGTGATTTTGTACTTTTAATTGATAACCCAATTAATGACAATTTACCTTTAATGAATGTAAAATCTGTATTTACCTGATAACGCAGTGACATTGAATACCCCCTATAAATTGCAGATGATAAGATGGCGCAGACTTTTTAAGGTCTAAGTTGTTAGTGTTATTCATTGAATAACCCCCTGATTTGTAGTAACCCCCGATAGCTAAGCACGAGGGATTTGAGGGTGAGGATAAAACCTGAAACCGCCGCCTTTAACAAAAAGCCCACAGAACGCAGGGTGGGTGATTTTTATTGGTGGTGCGGGCTGTAGCACCCTTCGCCCTGCACAGGGTGCGCTCGCACCACCAATGAAAAAAATCACCCACCCTGTTTTGTGGTTTCCAGTAACAAAGAGCCAGCATATAGGAATTTGCGCAGCAAATTACCTGTTTTGCTTTATCGGGGCGTTACGGGGTGTCCCCGTAGAGGGGGTAGCGTAAGACTTGCTCCGAGCCGCAGGTTCTTATGAAAGCCTTATAAAGTTTTGCTTTGTAAAACTTTGTTTTTTACTGGAGCAAGGCTGGAGCGTGGGGGAGACTTCCCCCAAATCAATAACTTTATTTTCTTGACTTTGATTTTTAGTTTTCTTATTTTTTAAGTATATAGAAGTGTTGAATTTTAAATTTGAGGAGTTAATGTGAAAAATTATGTAAAAATTCTTGCTGTGGCTGCAATATTAATTTTTTCATCATTGTTGTTTATTGCTTGTGGTGAATTTGGCGGGACTATTATTGTTAATAATAATTATGATGTTTCAAAATCAGTTACGGTTTATTCTGATTTTAGCCAAAGCGGTTTCCTCTTTTATTATAGAGATAGATATGGACCAATTACTATAGAGCCTAATAGTTCCGGCACTTTTAATGTTTCTTCAAATTCAACATACGGTATTATTTGGAGACATCAAACTAATGTAGACAGAGTTAAAACTGTTGATATTTCAGGCGGAGAAATAGTTGAAATAAATATCCCATAAATTTGTAATTACTTTTGTAATAATTGCCATATTGGTGGCTTATAAATGATTGTAATTCTACTATGAAATCAACTACTTGATTTTTGATAAAAGATATTTCGAAAACAACTGTCAAGACCAGAATAATGCAAGTCTTGCCAAGGGTGAAGTGTTTTTGTTCCATTAGGTAAAGTCAAAATTTTATGATCATTCTCATTTTTGAAATACCATTGGTATGTTTTTTCATCAAAATCGTTTTTATAAGCAATGAATCTGTCTGTCTGTTGAATTTGAAATGAATTGAAGCAAACGGATTCTTCTTTGGAGAAAATATAGTTATCTTTTAATTCACAGTCTTCTGGGCGGTATAAGACTATAACTTCATTTGGGCTTATCGGAAATAGAGCCATAGCACATGGTTCTAAAATTGAACCTACTAACTCTGGAGTGTTAAGCGGGCAAATTACTATTACCGGATTTTCTCCAATAAATAGATCAATATCAGAATAAATCAATTTTTGCTTTCGTAAGAACAAATAAAAGGTTTTATGATGGGTAAGATTATGTTCTCCAATGCGTCTATATATCCAATATTACACCCATGTTCATCTTCAATAAAACATCTAACATCTTCTTTTGAAACATCTGCTTCACGCGCTTTTGCTTTATCAAAACAATTATTAGATATTATTTCCGCATTATAACTGCAAATATCAACAATAAACTTTGTTCGACACATTTGATAGAGAATATAATCCTGTATTCTCTTATCATTCGCACATTTTTTGATTCTAAGTTCGTCAATAGCTTTATAGAAATTCGGCTCAATGTTATTCGCAAACAAATAATCTTCAAACTTGCGTGATTTTCCATAAAGATATGATACTTCAAAGGCATCTTTTATAGGCATAGGAACTGTTTCTATCGTTCTATCATTATTGAATTTAATACACTTTATCCGTTTTTGGTCAATAGTCCAAGCTTTTAATATGCGCTGAGGGATATAATGTTGCTTTTTTGTTTGTGTAGTTTCATTATCCATTTATTTTTTTATATATCTTCATATAGATAATCCTTGCTGAAATATTCTTTATTTTATTATTTGAAATTAGTCTAGACATAATGGAGAAATACTTGTAATTATCTTTGTATCATTATTTTTTCTCTTCCTTGATGAACAATGCGGTTCAATGGTTATCAATTTGCGTTCGCTTAAATTTTTTCCACACGCCTGGTTACGCTCGTGCTTTTTAATCCAAACCTTTTCAGAAATTAAATCTTCCCTGTTTAAGGTAGTTACCTTTGAAGAACTTTCGTAATTTCTTTTTGGTGTATTTAAATGTAAGTATTTGATATACCAATCATGTTTTTTATCAATTATTTTGCCTTTCTTTTTTACTGTATATGTTGTTTGTTCTGTTTTTTTATCTGTAATGATAGGTGAATTTTCAATTTCTAATAAATATAAAAAGAATATGATAAAAGAAAACAAATTATCCAAAAGCCCTTTATGGCAGAATATATAATCATTTTTTGTTACTGCTTTTGGTCTGTTGGTGCAATTATTCCTACTAACACAGCGTTCACAAAATTCACTTCTTGTTAATACATTTCTATTATAATCAATTTTAGAAAAATCCCAAACGAAATTTGTTGGCTGTTTTAGACTGAATAAATTCGCTCCTGTATAAAGAAACAATGCTTTTTGTTTTTGAGTAAAAGAATTTAATTCTAAACATTTATTATACCAATTAATATCATCTTTTGGTTGCGTATGAAATAGAATTGACGCCAAATAGTTAGTTTTAAATTCATCAAAATCCTTTCCTTCCAATTTCTTATAATATAAAACGATAGAGTTTATATCACCAAACAAATTTGTTTTTGGGTCATTCGTCTCAATTATTATTGGATTTTTGAAGCTTATCGGAGGCACTTCTGCAACATCGTCTACTGTTATAGTTTGTATTACATCAATTAGTTCATTGGTTAATTTATATACTGTTATATTTCCAGTAATTGCTTCTCTTGCTTGTGCTAAGAATGCATGATAAGGTGTGAGTTCTTGACCACTGTTTAAATCATTTTTTGCGGCATTTAAATTGTATTTTTTTAGCTTTGTTGATAAGTATTCTTCTTTGTCAAACAAATAATCATAGTTGCTGAAATATTGATCGGGAGAGATATTTATTAAATCGTTCCATAAAACACTATCATATTTCATAAAATTAACCTAAAAGAATAATAATCGTTATATGTGTTTTGGTCAAGTTGTTCGTTAAAAAAATTGTTATTCATTGTTTTGGTTAATATTAATCAAGAAAGTCAAACTTCCTTAATAACATTCTAAAAACAGTATCACGGTCGATGACGATACGTGCCTGCGCTCCAATTCCCGCACGAAGATATACTCGCTCTCCGTTACGAGATACAAGCCAAGGCTCTTCCAGTTTTGCCTCAACAACAAACATTGGAACAGCGCCGAAAGCGGTGTTGAAATCAGCGGGGATTAGATTTATCTCCGTTTCTATCTTGCCGTATCTCGACGGCGGCAACCCGGGAAAACGTAAAACTGCCTTCTGCCCTGCTCTGACTCTTGCGATGTGGGCGGGGTCTATATACAGTTCTACCATCAACCCCATTTCTCCCTCAGGAACGATTGTCAGAA
>WQWD01000070.1 GCA_009785545.1 Treponema sp.
AATACGCCGTGGGCAATACTCGGACTTTTTGGGCTTGAACTATTACACACGCTCTACAGTGTCTTCTCTGGCAGACGGTACACGCAAAGGAGTAGCGCATAACGATCTTGGCTGGGAGATTTACCCCGAAGGTATCGCAAAATGTGCCGAAGATTTATACAAACTGTTAAAAAAGCCGGTTTACATTACCGAAAACGGAACTTGTGATAACAATGATACTTTTCGCTGCCGGTACATTTACGATCACTTAAAAGCGCTTGTCGATTCCAACATTCCGATTGAACGTTATTACCATTGGTGTTTTACCGATAATTTTGAATGGTGCGAAGGAGAGAGCGCCCGTTTTGGTTTGATTCATATTGATTACCAAACACAGAAGCGGACAATCAAAAAAAGCGGGCAGTTTTATTCTGCAATGATTAAAAATAAAGCTGTTACAAGTGATATGTATGATGAGTTTGTAACGCCGCAGAAATATGTTATAAGCTAAAATCAGGAGAACAGAAAAATGATTAGTTTTAATGAAGGGGTATTTCGGCTGCAAACTGATGATACCGAATATGTGTTTCGTCTAACAAAATTCGGGCATCTGGAACATATTTATTACGGGGCAAAATTGACATCAGATAATGAACAGCTTACGTTATCTGATATTGAGGCACTTGCCTGTAAGCGCACCGCACAGGCGGGAGGTTCTATTGTCGCTTACAGCAATGACGATCCACTGTATTGCCTTGACACTGTGTGCCTTGAGTGGTCGGGCATTGGCAAGGGCGATTATCGTTTTTCGCCTTTGGAAATGAAAACTAGTAATGGAAGCTTTACTTCTGATTTTGTCTATGAAAGCCACAGTATCAAAGAAGGGTATATTCCAATGAAAGAATTGCCTTCCGCAAAAGGGAAGGAAGATGAGTGTTCTTCTTTGGAGATTTTGATGTGTGATAAATCAAGCGAAGTTAAGTTGACCTTGGTTTATACGGTTTACAAAAAAGCCGATTGTATTACACGCCGGGTTATTCTTAAAACCGAATCGCCTGACGCACTCGTTATCCGCCGCCTTTTGAGTATGTCGCTTGATATGCCAAACACGGGTTTTAACCTAATCACTTTTGACGGTGACTGGGCGAGGGAAGCGCACCGCCATGATCGCCCCTTGCAGCCGGGAATCTTTGTCAACGAAAGCCGTACAGGTTCCAGCAGCAACAAACATAACCCCGGTTTTTTGTTATGTGAAAATGGCACTTCGGAAAGTTACGGCAGGGTATACGGATTTAATTTGGTTTATTCGGGTAATCATTTTGGTTTTGCGGAATTAAACAGCCATGAACTTGTTCGTGCGGGAATTGGGATTAGTCCGCATTGTTTTGAATGGACTCTGAAAAACGGAGAAAGTTTTGAAACTCCCGAAGCTGTTATGACTTTCAGTGATAAAGGTTTTAACGGTTTAAGCAAAAATTTTCATTCATTTGTGAATAACCACATTGTCCCTGAGCAGTGGCAGGGCAGGGAGCGGCCTGTCCTTTACAATTCATGGGAGCCGTGTTTTTTTAACTTTAATCAACGTAAACTTATGTCGCTGGCTCGCCTGTCAAAAAAAATGGGCATGGAGCTTTTTGTTCTTGATGACGGCTGGTTTCAAGGGCGGGATAACGACAAGGCAGGTCTTGGCGACTATGGCGTTAATCGCAAAAAGTTTCCGTTTGGTCTGGCTCGTTTTGCCCGCAAAGTGCAGAAAATGGGGATGGGATTCGGTATTTGGTTTGAGCCGGAAATGGTGAACGAAAACTCAAATCTTTTCCGAACTCATCCTGAATACGCTGTGCAAGAACCCAACCGCTGGTCATCGCTGGGAAGAAACCAGTTAGTTCTTGATCTGTGTAATCCGAAAGTGCGTGATTACATTGTTGCGTCGGTTGGCAAGGTGTTAGATGAAACAAAAGTTAGTTATGTGAAATGGGATATGAATCGGCACATCAGCGAGTTTTGGTCGGCGTTTGTTCCGTCTCAAGGTGAATTTTTTCATCGTTACATTTTGGGGCTTTACGATATACTCAAAAGGATTTTTGCGCCAAGGCCAAACATCCTGCTTGAGTCCTGCTCATCAGGGGGGAATCGTTTTGATCTTGGCATGATGTGTTTTTCTCCGCAGATTTGGGCTTCCGATTGCACAGACCCTGTGGTGCGCATGAACATTCAAGGCGGTCTCTCTTACTTGTATCCTCAATCAACGATGGGCGCTCATGTGTCTGACGCTCCTCACCAGCAAACGTTACGTGACACGCCGCTGTCTACCCGTTACAATATAGCCTGCTTTGGAAGTCTTGGTTATGAATTGGATTTGCGTTTTCTTTCGCCTGCCGAAAAGCGTGAAATCAAAGAGCAGGTTGCTTTTTACAAAAAACACCGTAAAACTTTTCAATACGGAACTTTTGAACGCTTGCCGGCTGTTTCAAGCAGGTTAAAAAATAAAACATACTGGCTTTGCCGAGGCAAAGAGGAAATCGCGGCGGGTTTTTTCCAAACGCAAATAGGCAATGGCGAAGAGCCCGATGTTTTGCGTGTATCCGGGCTTGAGAGCGAAAAAACATATCGCATAACAACCAAACCTCAAAAGTTATACATCAAACGTTTTGGCGGCCTTGTCAAACATCTTTTGCCGATAACCATCGATCCAAACGGTTTTATTTTACGGACAGTAAACCGCTGGTATTCCCTGACAGATTGTGTCGAAACCTACGATTGCCGAGGCAGCGCTCTTGCCGCCGGTATCAAACTAAACAATCAATTTGTTGGAAGCCACTACAACGACAAAACAAGGCTGCTTGGCGATTATGGCTCGAGCTTGTATACGATTGCAAAACTATCGCCTTGACGTAATACAAACAGGTATGTTAGTATAAATTACGTTGGTTATGCTGGTTTTAATTTTGATAATGGAGATTATATCATGAATTTAAGTGTTTGGAATATTGTTCTTTTGATTGTTTTGGCGCTTGTACTTTTTGGGGCGAAGCGTTTGCCGGAAATGGGACGTGCTGCGGGAAAGGCGATCCGTGAGTTTAAATCCGCACTGAACGGAACAGGCTTGTCGGACACGGATTCTGAGGAAACTTTAACCACAACGGCTAAAACCGAGGATAAAGGTGACGAACACGCCTGAAAATCAGGATGGTGCAGGCTTTAACGAATGGGTTCCGCACCTTTCAGAATTACGGCGGCGGATTATTTCGATACTGGTTGTTATTCTTTTAGCTACAATCACAGCGTTTATTTTTTCTTCCCATATAGTTTCTTTTTTACTAACGCCTCTGTATCATCTTGATGTAGAGCTTCACACTTTTGCGCCGTCTGAAAAATTTTTGGCTTATGTACACATTGCGTTTTGGACAGGGGCTATCTTTACAATACCGTTTCTTTGTTTGCAGATTGCGCTTTTTGTTTGGCCGGCTTTGCGTAACAAAGAACACCGTTATATGTTGGTTGCGCTTTTAGTTGTGCCAATACTTTTTATATTAGGCTCTGCTTTGTGTTACTATTTTCTTGCCCCTGTGATACTCAATTTTTTTCTAACCTTTGCGGAAGGTGACGGCATGAGCCCTATTTGGGGGTTTCGCCAATACCTCTCGCTTTTATTTGGCTTAATGTTGGCGGGAGGATTGCTGCTGCAAGGCCCCTTAGCAGTATTGGTTTTACTTGTAGCTGGGGTGGTTCAGTATAAAACCTTTGCCCGCTTGCGTCCATATATCATTCTGTTGATTTTTTTCCTGGCGGCTCTTGTGACCCCGCCTGATGTCATTTCGCAAATTCTTTTGGGAATCCCGCTTTACCTTTTGTTTGAGGGAGCGCTTTTTTTAGGGCGTATTTTTAGAAAGTCCAAACGTTAGGCGATTTGCTTGTCTTCTATAATATGATCCATAAATTTTCGCAATAAAACCTCTACCGTAAACCTCTATCGCATTTTCCTAAAAAAAGGAAGCCAGAAAAATATTTCAAGAAGAACGAGAATACCGCCTGCGGCAAGAGCAATCATTGCGAAAGTTGCGCTTGTGCCGAAAACAGGCAGGAAATAACCAACTATAAGAGGAGTCGCTAAATACCCAATGTCGTAGAGAAGAAGCGCAGTGGCAGTTCCCTTGGGGCGCAGTATCGGCTCAAGAAGATCGCTGATAAGCGCTTGGTACATAGGCCAGCCTGCTCCTAATCCGATCCCAAAAAGAATACCGCCAACGATCAGGGTGCCGTTTGACGGAAAAACTGACACCAGAATCATGCCAAGTGCCATGAGAATACCGGTTGGAGCAAGCAATGGAGTGCGTGGAAGTGCGTTCAAGATGGAGGCTCCCGGCAAGCGTACAATGAGAGCGGTTATGGCTACGCTTGTGAAAAAGAACGAAATCATAAGCCCTTTGTCGGCGGTGAGCAAAGAAAGCGTGATAATAAGCGCGTCTATAAGAGCTATCACAGTGCCTGTCAAAATTAAAAACAAAAATGGGCGTGATGAAAAAAGCTTGGAGTAAGTTCCCCAGTTTTTTTCAGTGGTAGAAGCGGCGGCGCTGTCGGTCACCGTTTCTTGTTTTGTCGTAACGTTTACCTTCGCTCCGAAGAAAACGCACAATAGGCTTAACGCAGGACCGATTGCCAGATAGATCATCGTTTGAGAGTTATGTAATAACCACTCTCCAAGCGGAGCGACAATACCCATCGGCAGAACGCTCCCGACTACCAACAGCGAAAACATTGCGGCACGCCTTTTTTGGGAAACGCAAAGCGCTTGGTGGGAAAAAAGCCCCATCGAATAAATGCCGAACGCAGCACCGCTTAACGCTCTTCCAATCAGAATAAGTATTGCCGGGTTGATGAAGTAGATTCCAAACACTGTGCCGCTTAACGCTCTGCCGATGAGGATCGTCGTTGTCGATTCGTTTGCGAAGAAAAATACACATCCGACAAAACTGACAACCCCGCTCCAAACAAGTATTTTGCGGATGCCGAAGTTTTCAAGCAGCCAGCCGCCCAAAGGCCGGGTCAGCATCGCTGCAAGAGAGTAAATGCCGATGATCCATCCTGTCATTTCATAAGAAAAACCGTAACCTTGATAAAGTAATATTGCGTATGTCAGATAAATTTGCTGAACGCCGTGAATGAGAAAAAAAGGTAAAAAGAGACTTATCAGTAGTTTAATATCTTTCGATATTTTTGCGCCCATTTATGTCAATGAAAATTATGCAAGCCGGCTTCGCGCGCCCATTGCATTGCCTGATTAAATTCTCCGTGAGTCAGTCCTCGGTTGAGCGGCGGGAACTCATTTGCTCTGAACATCGGTCTGTACTGCCCCATGATGTTGACGTGGGTATCACGGTCAAGCTCGGCAGCTACCCAGCGGACAAAAACGTCAGTGCCTGCAAGGTTTTCCGGCATAACAAGGTGGCGGATTAAAACGCCACGTTGCGCAATACCGTTGACTACATTGAGTGTTCCGGTTTGCCTGTGCATTTCCTTGATCGCATTAGCGGTATGAAGAACATAGTCGGGTGCACCATCGGAAAAACGAGCTGCGACAGCTGAATCTTGATATTTGAAATCCGGCAGATAAATATCGACAATGCCGTCAAGCAGGCGAATCACCTCAAGCGAGTCGTAACCGCCGGTGTTGTAGAGCAATGGTATGTGCAGCCCTCCAGCTATGGCTATTCGCAGTGCAGTAATAAGGTGAGGGACTAAGTGTGTAGGTGTTACAAGATTGATGTTGTGGCAGCCTCTGCGTTGAAGATCGAGCATCATGTTGGCAAGCTGCTCGTGGCTGGTCTGCCTTCCGTCTCCTCGATGAGCTATCTGCCAGTTTTGGCAGAAAACGCAGAGCAGGTTGCAGTTAGAGAAAAAGATTGTCCCCGAGCCGCGTGTTCCACGGAGCGGCGCTTCTTCGCCGTGGTGCGGTCCTGACGAAGCGACTCTGAAGGTTTGCGCAACCGAGCAAGCGCCCGCCCTGCCTGCCGAGCGGTTAGCGCCGCAAAGGCGTGGACAAAGTTGGCAAGGATCAAACAAATCCCAAAGCGCTCTCTCACGGCGTTCCAGTTCGCCAGTGCGCTCCAAGTCGAGATATCTCGTTATTCCTCGAAGCGAAACCGGAGCCGGAGAGTTTTCCCCTCCTTCAGGGACACCTGCGGCGAATAAGTTTCGCACAATGCCAAAACCGCCTAACGCCGCAGCGGCAGTTCCTGCGGCTACGATACCGCCCTTAATAAACTCTCTTCTCGATATTGCCATCGCTTTCTGCCTCCTTACGCAATTGAGCTTGTCCCAAAACTCGGTTAATTTCGGGACAGCCTCAACTGTATAGTACATTTTACACTAATGAAAAAATGATTGTCAATGTATGGTTACAATTGGCAGTAAGTATTAGAGTTAATGCGGCTGTATAGGCGGGGAGTTGAATCGATTCAACAATGAGAAAGCTTATCCCATGCGGCCATTAAAAAAACGAGTATGAAATTCCGCCATGTAACCTAAACAATCTTGCGGTTTCTTCCGGAATATTCACAAATTGGCTGGCGGTTAAGTTAAACGGAATCTCTCCGCCAATCATAAAACGTAATGATTCCGATGCCCTGATGTTCAAACCAAAACCTGCAAAAAATGAGCGTAATTCGTCAAATCTGTCAAAAAAACCGTGATATGTGCGGGAAAGCATTTGATAACCGCCGTCAAGCCGCAGTATAACAGGGAAGTTTTTGCCGAAAAAATCTATGCTTAACATAAAGCGTGTTAAAGTGTCCCGTACCGGATCAAAAAAATCATCACGGTATTGAGTGAAACTTCTTGTGTCAGCAGATATAGTTGTGAGTGCGAAAGGCAGCCAAAAACCAAACTCAGCCCCCATCGCTTCACGGAAATTATTGCTTGTAAATGTAAATTTCGAACCGATAGTGGACATTCCCGAGAAAGATAAAAATACAATTCCCGGAAGAGTAACCTCAAAACTGCCTAAAACGCCGGCATCGGGCGTTCCAAAGTTATCACTAAAGCCGATAAACGGGCCGAATTCAAATCTAAAGTTATCAGTTCTTGTTTTAAGCCTGAAATCAACAGAATTTTGCAAAATATTGTCTCGTTCGATGTTTATTGCATAGGATAATGCGCTGGAAACATCACCTCTCAGGGTTAAATTTCCTGTCACAAAGGAAAATGGCTCAAAAATGCTGAATGGCGACCCGTCGGAAGGAAAAGTATTTTGATTTACGCCTGCCATTATTTCCAATTCCAGCGCTCCCGCAGCCCCTTGTTTTCCGAAAAAACAGATTACCAAGAGAACGCTTAAGCAAAAAGTACGGAAAAATCTACTCATACTATAATTATAACATTTTTTTTGAAAAAATGCCATTCAGGTTGAATATTTGTAAAATCCTCCCCAATCGGCGTTTTTGCACTTATGTTATGGAAGTTTTTTTGTTTTATAATAAAAAAATTTCGCTTTTTATTGATTTCCATCTTGACTTTATGACGTTTGTGTATAATCATTTATGTATGAGTGATTATCTTGATCCTAATAACGAAGAACTCCTGAAGGATTTTTTCGCAGAGGCCCAGATGCAAGTTGATACTTTGGAGCAGAATGTTTTAGTTCTCGAAAACGAAGGGGCCAACAAAGACGCAGTTGACGAAATTTTTCGTGCGGCTCATACCTTAAAGGGAGGCTCCGCAACAGTGGAAATGATGGAACTTTCTCACTTCACCCATTTGGTTGAAGACGTTTTTGACGCTATCAGAGGCGGTCAAATATCTGTAAATGAAGATGTTGTCGATACATTACTTCAAGCTATAGATGTAATCAAGGTAATGCTTGATAAACGTATGGACGGCTCTGTTTATAAAGATGATACCTCAAAAATCGAAAGCAAACTTCGTGCTCTTATGGACAGCGCTCCAACAGCCTCGGTTGGGCAGAAGGCAAAAAGCGATCCGCCGAAAAAAGCGCCGGTTGCCGCCGCTTCGGTATCAAAAAGCCCGCTTGACTCAGGCGATCTTACCGAACACGAAATCGAAGAATTAAAGCAATCTGTGGATGGTTCCATACCTATATACAAAGTTTCTGTTACTTTCGACGAATCCAGTTTGATGAATACCGTTGGCGGAATTCAGGCTTATGCTGTTCTGAAAAATCATGGGACTATACTCAGAACTGTCCCCGATTTTGAACAGCTTTACGCTGATAATTTTTTCCCGGTAGTAGATTACTATATTGCTTCACAAGCTGATCCGCAGTTTTTAAAAAAATCTGTCATTTTGCCGGATGTAAGTTTAGGAGTGGAAGTATCTGATATTTCCACCATGACCACGAAGGCGGAAAAATCCGTCGAGCGGTCGGCTTCGGCAGAAAAAGCTCCCACGGCAGCTTCCGTTTCGGCAACGTCAGTTCCGGGTGCAGCCGCTTCAGGTTCGGCTCCGGCAACGTCGGCAACGCCGGCAACGCCGACGTTGCCAACAGCTCCTACGGCAAAAAATTCCGAAGATGCCAAAAAAGCAGGCAAAGAAGCCGGCTCTATTTTGCGTGTAGATTCCAAACGAATTGACGACCTTCTAAACCTTGTGTCCGAAATAGTTATTACAAAGGCGACTTTTAATCAGATTAATCTGCACTTTAATGTTCTTACCACCCAGCTTCGTGATATTGAAACCGGTTATCGTGAAAAAATTAAAAATCTTTTTGACAGTCTGCCAAAATACCTCGAAAATATTCAGGACGGCAAATCAGTTAAAGACATCCACAAGGAAATTAACGAAAATTACGGCGATATATTTACACTTTTTGACGGTTTTGGAAATTCGTTCAAAAGTAATATGGCAAAGTTCCGTTCTACTTCACAAAATCTTGGGCGGATTACGGGAGAACTTCAGGAAGGCGTTATGCGTATTCGCATGGTTCCGATCAGCCAGATATTCAGCCGTTTCCCGCGTTTAGTACGAGACCTTTCAAAATCACTTAACAAAAAAATCAATCTGGTTATCGAAGGTGAAGAAACAGAACTCGACAAATCAGTCATCGAAGACCTTCTTGATCCAATCATGCACTCTGTGCGTAACTCAATCGATCATGGAATTGAATCTCTGGAAGACAGGCTCAAAGCAGGCAAGTCCGAAGAGGGCAAAGTATTGCTAAAAGCCCACAACGAAGGCAACATGATTGTTATCGAAATTGCCGACGACGGCAAGGGTATCGATGTAGAAGCTGTCAAAGCCAAAGCGATTGAACGCGGCATAATCAGCCCTAACAAAATTTTAACTGACATCGAAGCTTTTAACTTGATCTTTGAACCCGGCTTCTCAACGGCAAAAGAAGTAACAAGTATTTCAGGCCGTGGTGTAGGTCTTGACGTAGTGCGCCGGCAAATTGATGATCTTAACGGAACTGTTACTGTTACTTCCGAGCGCGGCAAGGGAACCAGGTTTACTATTAAGTTGCCGCTTACATTGGCAATTATTCAAGGCTTGCTTGTCAGGGTCGGCACGGAAATTTACTCTATCCCGATTACATCAGTTATCGAAAGTTTACGGCTTAAGCCGGAAGAGATCAAAAAGATCGACAATTACGAAGTTTTCAATATACGCAGTGACGTAATATCACTTCTTCGGTTGAATCGGCTGTTTGGTATAAAAACTGAGGAACAGCAAGAATATCACTTTGTTGTAATCGTTGGAACTGCGGAAAAGAAAATGGGCTTTATGGTAGACAGTTTGATTGGCGAGGAAGATGTTGTTATCAAACCTCTGCGTGATCAGTTTACCAATTCTCCCGGAATCGCCGGAGCTTCGATA
>WQWD01000071.1 GCA_009785545.1 Treponema sp.
GATAAAAATCCAGTAAGTGAGGCTGTCCCAAAACTTCAGTTTTTGGGACAGCTTCCTTAGATTTAAATGAAAAAGTGGCATTTATGACGCTTTTTCGGAAGCCTGTCTCAAAACTGACCGAGTTTTGGGACAGGCTCAGTAACTGCTGTTATTTTAACACAGATTCTTTTCGCAGTTTTTTAAGCTCGATAAAAATCAGAACCGCCGTTACTGCAAACGCAATACCATCAGCAACAGGGGTCGCCGCAATTACACCCCAAAGACCCCAAACTCTGCCAAAAATGATGATACATGGAATAAGAACGACACCCTGCCTCAACATCGACAAAAATATCGACATTTTGGGGCGGCCTGTAACCACAAAAAAGGTGGTCGAAACTATTTGAAAGCCGGAAAGAGGCAATAGCAACATTATTGTGCGTAACGCACGTGGAGCGAATTGCATAAGCGTTTCGCTTCCTTCGATTGTAAACATTCGCACTAACTGAACGGAAAAAATCTGAACCATAAAAAAGCCCAAAAGACATACCAAAGTAGCGGCGGTTATTGCGCTGATATATGCACGTAACACACGCTTGTAGAGTTTTGCGCCGTAGTTGTAACCAATTAACGGCTGTGCTCCCTGATTGATCCCGAATACCGGCATTAATATCAACATTAAGACGGCTCCGGCGATATTCATCCCGGAAAGCGCGATGTCGCCACCGCTTGCCGTTCCGAGCGAGGTTTCCCCGTACCATGCTGCGCTTTTGTTATGCAAAACCTGAACTATCGATATTAAAAATTGGAGCAGTGCCTGTGCAGAACCTAAAGCCATTATCTGCAAAATAACCGCAGGTTTAGGTTTAAAAAACTTTAAGTTTAATGATACTACCGCTTTGCCGCTTAATGCAAATCGAAGAATATAAGCGGCAGAGATAAACTGAGATATAACTGTCGCCCAACCGGCTCCTTTAACGCCCCATTCAAACCAAACAATAAAGATTGCATCAAAAATTATGTTAAGAATTGCCCCAAGCATCATTGCAATCATTGTAATGCCGGGAAAACCTTGTGCCCTTGTGCAGTGCGACAAACCAAAACTTACCATGAAAAAAACGCTTCCAAAAAGCGTTATGCGCATATAATCTTTTGCATAACCAAGCGCTTCACTGCCTTCTACCGCACCCATAATGAAAAGAAGCGGCTCAAGAAAGAAAATCCCCGCCGTCATTAAAACAAGTCCGGCTCCTATCAGCAAAAAGAAGCAATGATTCATGGCATTCTGCGCTTCCTGCTTTTTACCCTGACCAAGCCGCAAAGAGATCATGTTTGCCGCCCCGATTCCAAAAAGCATCGCAAAAGCTATGGCGATTGTCATAAGCGGCAAAACAAGCGAAATACCGCCAAGCGCAATTTCGTTTACAAAGTTACCGATAAAAATGCGATCAACCACATTGTAAAGCGCACTGGTAAGCATTCCAGTGATCGCAGGGATAGAAAATTTAAGCAATAATTTACCAACAGGCTCTGTTCCAAGCCGGTTTGCCGCAACAGATTTATCAAGCATTCTCTTTCACCTGATTGATGTTGCCCAAACCCGTAATTCCTGCGCAGCCCAATGGCTGATTAAAAGACGAAGGCAGTCATCGGAACTCAAATCTTCGTCCACAGCCGCCTCGATAAAAATCATTTTGATATTTTCAGAATCTTTTGAACAATCCGCAAGCTCTGAAATCCACTTTGCAATTTCAACGCCGTTTTTATCTTTAACATAACTGGTTATAACTTTTTGCAGACTGTCTCTTTGCAGCAAAATCGGAGATATTTTGCTGTCAAATGATTTGTTTTTAGAAGATTTTCTTTTTATCATCAAATTACTTATATATTCAAGAGTGTATTCAACTTCATCATTGGCAAGCATAACAGCGTGAGAGTTATTCGACAAATATCTGATTAATATTTTGTAAAACTTGCGGGAAGTATCAAGAATTTCCGCAATTGCCATAACAACTTCATTTCTTAAATAAGGAGGAGGATCTTCTACACGAAGAATATCCAGCAGTACAGGAATTGATTCGACATTGGCATATATCCCCAAAGCTTCCGCTCCCATGATTTTTAGGCGTGGATTCTGCGTATCATGAATTAGTTTTTCAACCTCGGAACGGAAGTGCACATCTTTCATTTTTGCAAGCGCAATAAGCGCCTCACCAGCCAGCATATAGTCATCGGCAACAGCAAATTTTCTGAGCAAAGGAATTGCATCTCTGCAATTTTGCGTTCCCAGTATACGTGCGGAAATATACGCTGTGGTGTAAGGATTATTTACAATATCGTCGAGTAACGCTTTTTCGGCTGTTCTGCTCAAAGTTTTCAATTTTTCAAGCGCCCTGACAGATTCCAGCCTTGTAGCGAGCTTGGGAGATCTTGTGCGATCAAGCAAACCATCGATCACCAAAGGTGAGGGCGCTTCCTGCAGCGCTCCAAGAAGAACTTCCTCTTCTTTTGAGTCTTCGGCTTTATTCAGCTTGTCAAGCAAGCTAATCGCCCGAAGATCTCTTGCAGAAAAAATAACTTCAAGAGCATTGAATAACGGCAAAGAGCCCAACGGCTTCATTTTTTTCTGCATGGAAAGAGCGATAACAACTAAAACAATCATTATCGAAAAAAGTATTCTAAACGAAACAAAATGCGAAACTCCAATCAGAAGCAAAAAGTCAAGCAGAAGCCCTGACAAAAATGTACCGATGACACCTGCCACACCAACGATAAAAAAATACAAAATGCCCATGTCAAGCATTTTTTCGGATGGAATTAATCCCAGAAAATAAGTTTGAGCAATTCCTTCAGAGCCAAGAAAACCAAAATTAAGCATAAAGAAAAGGAAAACCATGAACAGAATTGTACCTGTAACATTTTCCATAGCTGCTGCCGGAAAAAATACAACAGCCAAAAGACTGACAAGACCTATAATTACACTGACTAAAAAAAGCGGTTTTGTGCCAAGTCTGTCAACAAGAAATTTAACAACCAAACCAACCATTAAAAAACCAAGTCCGCCAAAAACCGAGAACAGGGAAATCATGCCGTCATTGTGTCCAAAAACTTCACGGGCATAAACGACGACAAATGTTCGTGTAACGCCGGAAACAAGTATAACAAGAAAGAGAATAAACATAAAATGGCGCACAGAATCCTGCGTAAGAGCATCTTTAAAAACGCTTATAAGATTCACTTTTTGGGCATCTTCCATACGCGGCGGCTCGGGAACTTTTCTCATCGCAACGCCGCTGATAATCCCGGTTACTACACCGGCAATCAACAGAATGGAAAAAACAAAAATTGGAGGATCAAACCCCAGCACCATGGCAATGAGAAAGCTGCTTGACATTCCTATTACGCTGTTTGTAATTTGAATCTGTGTTAAATAGCTGCCTCTGTCAGGCCCGGCAGCCAACTGGCTTAAAACGGGGTTATTTCCAATCATTCCTATTCCACGTATAACATGAAACATAATAACACCGATCATAATAAATAAAAGCGCAAGGTTTCTGTTGCCTGCGTAATCCAGAAACGGAGCGGCAACAGCAAGCGACATACTAACCGCTCTTAAAATCCATGTAGTGCTGAAAATACCAATTATAGAAAAGCGTGCCGCAAAAAGTTTTCCCAAGAGCAGCATAAAATTCGCTACATAAGCCGACGCACCTAAAAGCCCGATAAATGTTGAAGACGCGCCCAGCCTCAGGGCGAAAAGAGTAATAACTATCCCTACAAGCAAATTCCATGAGAGCGCGCTGAATATATTAAAATAATTGTAAGCTTCGCGCGCTTTAGCTAAACGATAAGGGGACAGTGGAATTGCCATAATACTCTATCAAATTAAATTATTCTTCCCGAATTATGGCTTCATGGAAACCTGCCATACTAAGCCTTTCGGTGATTGATTGTACCTCACTTCCGGGTATGCCTGCAAGTACTACCCTGTGGAATTCGTTGTCCGCATTGTCTACAAATCTTTCGTAATTTGGACGAAGCCCGGCGTTTCTTAATCTGTCAAAAGCATTAACAGCATTTCTTGCATTCGAGAAAGAGCCAACTTGAATTCGATAAACTCTATTCGGATGAATATCAACTGAAGATATAATTCTAAATTGCGGAGGCGGCGGCTGAAAAACCGTAACCGGAGCAACAATGACAGGCTGCGTAACGATCACAGGCGCTTGCTGAACCGGCTCGGGTACAAAAACTTGAGGAGTAATCGGTATTTGCTGAACCGGTATTTGCTGAACTGGCGGCGGAACGGCTATTGTTACTTCAGGGACAACCGGCGTTTGATGAACCGGCGGCGGCGTTGTTATTACTGGAGCGGCAGGTATTGTCCGAACACGAGCAACCTGCGGAGGCGAAGCTTGAGCGTCAAGAATAGGCGGCGACAACGTAATCCTGTCAACAGTTTCGATTATAACGGGCGCTGTTCCTGTAACAATCATATCAAGCTGTTCGGCGGCTGCCCTTGAGACATCTATTATTCTTGCCGGAACAAACGGCCCACGGTCATTAATTCTTACGGTAACACTTCTATTATTATGCTGATTTGTAACAACAACCATCGTCCCAAAAGGTAATGTGGGATGAGCCGCTGTCAACTGGGAAGCGTTAAAAATCTCGCCGGAAGCTGTCGGACGTCCTTCAAACTCCCTGCCATACCAGGAAGCAATCCCTTCCTGCCGGAAAGCCCCTGTTTCCTGAGCCGTCAAAAAAAATGGAACTATAACCAATACAAATACTGCAATTAAAAGAATCTTTTTCATACTCATATTATCGGCTTGAAAAATACAAAAAAAAGCGGTTCAGGCTCTTTATTTGATTGGCAAGTAACCTACAATGCTTCCGAAATCTCAAAGCAATAATCCCCAAGCCTTTCGATACGGCGAACCAGATCGATGAAGATAAGCTCTGTTCTCACATTTTTGCCTGCCTCAATACGCTTGCGTCCCAACTTCTGCAGCTTTTTGCGATTTTTGTCGATCTGCTTTTCGAGTTTGACAGCTTGAGCTTTCTGATTCGGAGCCGGATTAGGACTGAGCTGATTTTCCACTAAAGCTAAAAATTCTTCAACCTGCCCGACATAAGGGGTAAGCGCTTCCATCTCTTTGGATTTAAACACACAATTTTTACGCACACTTTTTTCCAATACACGGCTGATGCTGTAACATTCATCGCTCATTTCTTCAAGAGCAACAATTACACGAAGCAAAGAAGAAGTGCGGGTTTCGGTATACGGGGCGGGCTTAAAGATTGTATCAATCACCTTTGAGCTTACGGATTTTGAAAGACGAGGTGCACTTTCTCTGGCGTTACACTCAATTAAAAAACTGCTAAGAGCGTCACGCATTTCATCAATATATTCTTCTTTTGCCAGCAGCTCCGCACAAAGCTCCGTTGTGTTTTTTTCCGCTTTGTCGTCTTCTTCATGCAAACTGTTTAATGTTGTTGAAAAACGGGAATACATAAAAGAAACAATACCCGCCATGTCGGAAATTTCTTTTTCGGCGCGTATTATGTTTAATTCAGGCGAATCTGCATTGCCGGTATGAAGGTATTCAAATTTATAATGCTTGGTTTCTTCTTTTTTTTCGGATTTTTTATCGGGAAGCATAAAACAAATTAGTTTAGCAAATTGATTTACAAACGGCAGAAAAATAATAGTATTAATTATATTATACATTGTGTGCAATCCGGCAAGGTGAAGCGGTATCGCTTCATTATTCAATGCGTAAGCCCACGGGTCTCCCGGCAATACCATATTAACAAAATTGAGCATAGGGAGTAACAAAGGAAGAGCCCATACAAGTCCAATGATATTAAACATTACATGAACAAGCGCCGTCCGTTTGGCGTTTATGTTTCCGGCAAGAGAAACCAATACCGCATTAAGTACGGTTCCTAAATTAGCGCCCATTACCATACCGGCAGCCATGTCGTAATTTACAACATCCTGAAAAGCAAGCGCCATTATCAACGTAATCGACGCTGTCGATGAGTTGACGATAATCGTCAATAGTAAACCAATGCCTGTGCCAATCAATACAACAAGAATTCTGTTATCCCTTAACGCACCGATAGCTTCAAAATCCAGGAGGTTTCTTGCGGTTTCTGTCCCCATACCGCTTGTAAGAAATTGAAGCCCAATGAACAGAAAACCAAATCCCAGCAAAAAATCACCGATGCTTCTGTATCTCCATTTGATAATACTGATAATAAAACCAATACCAATAAGCGGAAGCGCAAGATCATTAAGATTTATTCTAAAACCAACTATGGAGATAATCCATCCGGTTAAAGTAGTTCCGATATTTAGTCCGAATATCACCCCGATAGATTGCGTCAGGGTAAGAAGCCCGGCATTTACAAAAGAAACAATAATAACAGAAAATGCTGTAGACGACTGAATAATTGCCGTAGCCGTAAAACCGGTCAATACACCGATAAAACGGTTCCCTGTCATGAAATTTAACGTTTTACGCATTTTATCGCCGGCGCTTTTCTGCAGCCCATCGCTCATTGTTTTCATGCCGAAAAGGAACATACAAAGACCGCCAATCGTAGACAGCAAACTTAAAAAAGTAAATGTTTCCATCCGCACATGATATAACAGGCGCAAATGAATTACCAGATGAGCTTGTCCCAAAACTCGGTTAGTTTCGGGACAGGCTTCCGAAAAAGCGTCATAAATGCCGCTTTTTCATTTAAATCTAAGGAAACTGTCCCAAAAACTGAAGTTTTGGGACAGCCTCAGATGACAAAATGGGACTGCAATTTGCACATAATATCAGAGAATAACACTAATCAACGTTAATGAAAATTTTGCTGCCGATTTGTAAATTTGTCTACTATAATAAAACATATTGTACTAGACAAGTTGTACCAAAATTGTGTAATATTTCCGGATAGTTACATAAAAAAATATTTTTAGGAGAAATTGTATGAAAAAGAAATTGGTTATAGCATTAATTATTGTATGCGCTATAATGTTTGCAGGATGCGGCACTACTCCAGAGCCCGCTCCAGAACCCGTCCCGGCTCCTGCTCCCCCACCCCCGCCTCCTCCGCCGCCCCAGCCACCACCACCACCGCCGCCTCCCCCTCCCCCGCCGCCCCCGCCTGTGCAGGTTGGTTTGGTTTTGGAAGGCGCAACAAGCCATGTAGCTGTAAGAGGTGATTCACTTTCCCGTATAGCTGCCAGAGTTTATGGTCAGGAGAATATGTTTTATTTTCCCCTTATCAGGCTTGCTAATCCCGGAATAACAAACCCTGACGTCCTTAGACCCGGAACACGCCTTGTTATACCAAATCTTCAGGCAAACCTGAACAGCCCGGGAGCCATCCCAATGATTAGGGAAGATATGCTTAACATGGCAGGGCTTTATGACAGGCGAAATCAGCCCTTTGCCGCTCAAGAACTAAGGCGGCTTGCAAACGCTCTTTAAAAAGTAACTTTTACCGAGGGATAACTGCTGCAGGTTGTTTTGACATCAACAAAATGCTAAACTTCCTTATGCAAATTAAATCATCAATAGAGTTGTTAATTAACAACATCAGGCAGTTAATCTCGGTAGACGAGAAAAAACTGGAATACATCATTGCCGCCCAGATAGCCGGAGGCCATGTAATCCTTGCCGACTCGCATGGAGTTGGAAAAACTTCTCTTGCAAGGGCTTTGGCAAAGTCCATTCGCTGGCAGCCTGAGGACTTGGCGGCCGCTAACGAATCTGGAAGCGGTAAAGTTAAAATGGAAGGTTTTAGCCGTATCCAGTGTACGGTTGATCTGCTTCCTCAGGACATACTGGGTTTTAACCGTTTTGTCGGACATTCGGGGGAGATGATCTTCAACAAGGGTCCGGTATTCGCTCATTTTGTGTTATGCGACGAGATCAATCTGCTTACTCCAAAAACTCAAGGCAGTTTTCTTCAGGTGATGGAAGAGCAGTCCGTTACCATCGAGGGCAGACATTACCATTTAACAGATCCTTTTTTTATTATAGCGACAATGAACTTAAAAGGCGTTCACCTGTTTCCGCTTCCCACACCTCAACTTGATCGTTTTATGATCCGTCTTTCGCTTGGTTATCCGTCTGTCAGCGATGAAACTGATATTATCAACCGGCATGGAAAAATTGATGCATGGGACAGCTTCCAAAGTGTTATCGACAGCACAGATTTAATCAAATGGAAAAAAATGGTAGACGATGTGCAGATGCACCCTGATGTAACAGCTTATCTTGTAAACTGCGTTCGTTTTACAAGGCTTCATCCGGATATTGAAACTCCGGCGAGTCCTCGTGCAGGTGTGCGGGTTTCACGACTGGCACGATCATTAGCTCTTTGCCGCGGGATGGATTATGTAACTATAGATTTAATAAAAGAAATATTTATACCGGCAATGGCTCATCGCATTATTACACGAGATCCTTCCATATCGCCCGAAACGCCGCTTGTAAGCATTTTGAATTCCGTACCTGTTGAGCCTAAACGAGAAAATTGATGCCTCGCTTTAGACTAATTTTAACACCGGCAGGATGTGCCGTTTTTGGTATAGCTTTGTTCATTTTAATTCGTTCTCTGGTTAACAGAAACGCTTATGAGATAGTGCTTTCTTGCGGTATTCTGCTGCTGCTTCTGGTATTTGGCATTATCGGCGGATGGAAATCACAAAAACTAAAAGCGATGGAGCCAACATGGAAAACCCCTCATCCAATGACGGCTAACACAAATGACGTACTCGCAAACGAAGAAACGCAGGTTACAGGGCTTGAAAGCTCTTTACCATTGTTTTTTCGCCTGCACTTTTTGGTGCGGGGACGTTTTTCTCCATGTAACGAAAAAGATAGCTGCTCTGTGTTTGTTGAAACTTCAGTACCAAGGGGAGAGACTTCTGCGTATTTGCCGCTTGATTTCCCAATGTCGGGGACATTTCAGGGCGACGGTTATTGCCGGTTACGCGACATCTTCGGGCTTTTTTCTTTTTCGTGCGGGACAGCTCATAACAGGACAATCAAAGTCAGAAGCGCTCCGTGTTTTGGAAAAGAAATTCATATTAACGCCCAGTCTGGAGCCGAAGATCGCCGAAGCAAACCTTCCGCAGATGAAGAACGTTATTATATGCGTGAATACACGCCAGGTGACAGGTTTCGTGACATTAACTGGAAAAGTTCCGATAAAATCGATACTCTTATTACCCGTATTTCGATGGACAATCAGGAAAAGATCAATCGGATCGAAGTTCATTTTCGCAATTACATTTCTGAAAATCTAAAAGATAAAAACGGCAAAATTACCCTTGAAGCACTTTGGCTTTTAGATCGAACAAAAGCAAGGCTTGCATATTTTTTAAGAAGCCTTATGGAGTTGAATTCTTCATTTATTTTTGATGTTCACACAGCTCAAAATAATTGGGAAATAGAAAACAAGGATGACCTTGAAGCGTTTCTTGAAGAATTAGCGTGTATTACGTTTTTACCACCGTTAAACGAAACCTTGCAAACAGGCGTTGGGGATATGTATGTTTTTTCTACAGCTTGCGATGTTGGGCTGCCTACCTTTCTTCTCGCAAACAGCCAACGGGCGGTAAATCTTTTTATTGTTCAACCTGAAGATTTGACCAAGCGTTCACGGGATTCGCAGCTTAAAAATACGGCGGCTGTTTCTAAAAAATCTGATACAGAAATTGAAAATCTTCGTTTTAGCAATTTTACTTTCAAGGGGTGCAATCCTCCGCTCAGGTGGTTTTTGGGAACAAAAATCAAGCCTTTGGCAGTACAA
>WQWD01000072.1 GCA_009785545.1 Treponema sp.
ACATTTAACCCTGAAGTTGCGGCTCGAATACGCCTTCCTTCAAATCAGGCGAAAGGGCTTGAAAATCTGCGTATTCTTCGTGAAACAACAAACGCTATCATTCACGCCGACTTGATTGCCGGGTTGCCCGGCGAAGACCTCGAATCTTTTGGCAGAGGTTTTGATCTTTTGTGGCAAACGCTTTGGGAAGAAACCTCCTCTGCAAAAATGCCTTTTTTACAAAAAGGGCGTATCGAAATTCAGGTTGGTATTTTAAAGCAGCTGCCGGGGACTCCAATCTCGCGCCACAATGAAAATTGGGGAATGAGGTATAATCATCTGCCGCCTTATGAAATTGAAGAAACCTCCGTTTTATCTGCCGATGATTTACAGCGAATCAAAAATTTTGCCCGTTTTTGGGAAATGATAACAAATCGTGGTCTTATGGAAATTTCTGGTGAAAGGCAGGTTTTTATCAAATTCATGGCTCTTTCTGATAAATTGTTTGCTTATTTTGGTCAAAATTGGGGAATAGACAAAAATAAATTGATGGAATTTTTAAAAAATAATATACGTCTTTAAAATTATATTATAATTTTCCTTGTTTTTTGCACAACTTAGTGATATATTATATACAGAGGTTGTTTAAAAATTTTGATCCTATGGCTTGGATTAATTTTAAGCAACCTTTATATGTTTTTAAATAAATAATTTTATGGAGTGATAAAATGTGTAAAAAGTTAGTTTTTTTAGTTTGCGGGATTGTTTTGTTTTTGGGGTTTTATGGGTGTACTCTCCCATCCTCAATCGAAATAACAGGAACCCCCGAAGTAAGTCTTCCGGTTGACAGAGGAGACTTAAGCGCTCTTCTTTCTGATGCTGTCCAAGACGCTTTGTCTGACAACGATTTAGATGTTACGGTACTGCAATATACCGGGAACATGGTAAACGGCAGAGAAGTTAAAACATTTTTAATCCAGTACAATGTTTTTACAGATCAACTTGACTTCCTTAATGACTTAAGCGACGCTATGGATGATTTTGTTCTCGATTTTGATTTCAGCGGCATGAGCATCGAAATCGAATTAGGCGATTTATCCGGTCTTGGTGATTCTATCGATCCGATTTATATCCAAATAGACTTTATGGAGATCCTTGAAGATGTTCTTGAAAACATCGATGAAGAGCTTGTCGATCAAAAAACTGCAATTGATATAGCTATCGGTCTTCCATCTGATACCAGCCATTTCCCTCCCTCTCTTTTGGATTTGATTGAACTTGAAGTTGATGAAGAGTTCGAACTTGATGGTTTTGAAACAGTTACTTTTGCGGGCGGAAGTATCAGTATAGATGTTTGGTTATCAGACAGTGCCCAGGTTTATCTGCCTTATATGCAGCCTGCTTCGGTAGGGGCGGATGCTCGCATTATATTCACAGATGTTGTTATAACTGATTGTCTTGTTGCTTGCGGCGGCAATCCTCCATGCGGTAATTGCACTCGGATTTATGGAAATCTAGGAGCCCCCATTGTAGTAGAAGGAGTCGCTCGTACTACAGTTACATTTGAGCTTGACGGCGTAACGCTAAGAAACAAATTTCATTTCACTATGGGCGAATTTATTGATGAAACCCCGCGTACACTAACCAGCGCACGGTTTGTTTCGTTTAACGTAGAACCAAATGAAATTGTCAATCCGTTAATTCGCGGAGTTACCGGATTTGAAATGGAAGATCCGATTGAATTGGAAATACCGGGAACAAGAATCCCGATTGATGTTGGAAGCAGCGGTTTTGTCCATGCGGAAATAGGAGGCGGACTTTTCGATATTGATATAAATATACTTCGGACACCGGTTACCGGCTCTTCTTTTTCATGGGTTGATGCGGATTTTGACATCAGCATATTTATTTCACAGGACTATATCTTGGACAGCGATGCTCCTGACGGCATACGTTGGCATGGGTTAAGCTTTGGTCATCCCGGTAATATTTGGGAATTTGATCTTATTTCCGGCGCAACTGATAATTTAGCCAACAAAAGCATTAACACTTCTGATGTCATTATTCATGATACAAGTAATGTTGTAATATCTTCACCGGTTGTTTCAGGAAATCCCACAGGCATTTCGTTTTGGCTTGGCGAAGATGATGTAGAAGAAGGTAAATTAACTATTATAGTTACTCCAACTTTAAGGATTGACAGCTTAAATGTTATTCACGTTGATGCCGGCAATTTTATCCAGCTTCCCGAAATCCCTTCTGTTCAACTTGGGGATGCGGCGGATTTTCTTAAACAAATTCATTTTCCCGAAATCAGCGTTAGTGTCGAATTTGGTTATATAGATATCGAAGGTCTTGAAATAATGTTCAGTGTACCCGGCTTTATAAACGACAACCGGGATTTTGAGTCAATTGTGCCTTTTATCTCCAGTCAAACTGTATCCATCATTGATGAAAAAGATGTTACATTCCAAGTTCAGGATATTGATGGAACTGTCCTAAAAAGAGAAATCGATTTTGAATTTGCCATAAAATTGAACGGAACAGAAATAAACGATAATACAAGAATAATTGCAATAACCAATTTTGATTTCAGCAGAGACTCTTTAAGATTTGAAGTAAAAGATGTTGATGTCACCTTTGATTGGTCTGAAATAGTAGTTAATTTGAATTCGGTGGATGATTTTAGCGGTTCTTTCCCGGAAACAAATCATGCCCCGATAGATTTGTCTCAAATCACGGATATTATCAGCGGTTTTACTTTTAACGGCATACAAGCATATTTGTATGTTTCCGGTCCGGACAGATTTTTTAACCTTAGCCCGGGGATTGACCTGCAAGTGATCCTTGACGATGGAAATGGACCCAACATAGATCTGTTTGGCAATGAAGGGTTTGTGCTTACATCTTCTTCTCCGCTTAATCTTGATCCTGGTAGTACCGGAAAATTTTCCGGAAACTTGCCGTCAGGCGGAATCGCCATTGGGCTTGCTGATGTGTTAAACGCACATCCGTCAAATTTGCGTTTTGAATATGACTTAGACGGTTTGATTACAGTAACACCTTCAATGTTAGTGCGTGAAGAAGGCGAACTCGAAGAGCTTAATGTTGCCATTGTTATGGTTTTACCGTTAAGCCTTACTGCCGGAGCAAATGCGGCACTTGTTTTTACGGATGAATTTAACGAAGGCGAGGATTTTTTAGACAGGTCATTGGATGACGATTCTTCTCTGTTAGATGTAATAAACAGTTTAACTTTGAATGTTACTCTTACCGATGAAGTTTTTTCCGGCGGAACATTGTATATGAGAAGAGAGGGAGAAACAGCAGGTAATGAGCTTCTTCGCTTTGAATTAAGCGGAAGAACTATCAGCTTGCCCATTACAGGTGAGATGCTTGAAAGCATAAATAATATAAATCCATTTATAATCGAAGAAATCGGCATTCGTTTTAACGAGGGCAGCAGAGTAGAAGTTCCAAATAATCTTGGGGCGGTTAGGATAGATTTTACCGTCGATTTCCGATACAGAATCGAATTATAATGTGAGGTTGATATATGAAAAAAGTATTTTTTGTTTTAATTGCATTTTTAGTTGCGGCAAATCTTCAATCTCAGCCGTTTACAGTTCCCGCTGAAGAACAGTCGTGGTTGTCGAAAGACCGCACATTTGAAATGGGGCTTGCCAATGTAAATGTTGGGTTTGCCAATAACTTCCTTACTGCAAGTGAAATTTTCTCGGATGTTTTAGTTATTGATTTAGCTAATCTCAGCAGAGGTTTTAACTTTGCTTTTGACGCAAACATTCGTCCGCTCTTTTTTAATTATAGTGCAGGAAGAGATCGCTGGGGTTTTGGATTAGACCTTGGTAACACAACAGTTTACGGAAACCTGGATGTATCGGGAAATTTATTGCACTTTAGGCAAACGAGCGGAGACCAATTTGGAATGGGAGCCGCAGTTTTTTCTGATATTGGAATTCCAATATTTTTCCATGTCGATAATGTAATGGACAGAAGGCTGAGAATTTCATTGCGCCCTGCATGGTTTGTTCCGATTTTTTATACAGTGCCGAGTATGAGGTATACTAACAGAGAAGTCTACAGAGACGGGCGGAACAGTACGTTTGTCGAAATTGATTTTGGCGCTAGAATTCATGCCCCTATGTCTTTGCAGCCATTGTTTGGCGATGATCAAGGAGGGCAGGGGCTTTCATCTCAGGATATAACTTCTGCTCTTGGATTTGACTTCAGCTTAGGTTTGGAGTTTCCGCTGATCAGTAATCTTGATGTTGGAGTTAATTTTACTAACATTCCTCTTAGCCGTGCCACATTGGCACACTATATGGAAATCAGAAATCAACTATTGATAGATTCATCAAATATGGATTTAACGTCGGTAATCAATGGTGACGGTTTTCCTGATGACTTTTTCTCCTTTGAAAGTGATGAAGCGGTATTTGGACAAGACAGTTTAAGAATCGTAAGACCTTTTAAAATGGTGTTTTATGCCAATTACCGTCCCCTTGACAGGCAGATATTAACGATCGTTCCGTCACTTGGTTTTTCGGTGAACCCACTGTTTGTGCAGACTGTTTCACTTGAAGCCGGCGTAAGAGCTCAAGGCGATTTCGGTAACATATTCATGCCTGCTATCAGTATTGGGTATGAAGATCAGATGTGGAGAAACGGTTTTGATTTTGTTCTTAACCTTAGAGTAATTGAAATAGGTTTTGGTGTATCAATGCAATCCCAGCAATTTGTGAGAAGTTGGCAGGCTGCCGGTCTTCGTGCTAATTTGGGTATAAAAATGGGTTTTTAAAAAAAGTAATGCTGAAAAATAATAATTGGTTGATTCGTGCGGAGGGGTTTAATACCCCGCCCTTCAGGGCGGTTAAAAGGGATTAAACCCTGACTGCAATTCCTTATTAGAACAACAAGCCCTGTCGAACCGAAGGTTCGACGGGGTTTGTTGATTGAAAAAAAGTTTCATTGTAAAATGTATAATCATTTTACAAATTTCAGAAGAAGCAGGATGCAGCATGAGAAGATCGACTTTTTTAATTATTTTCTGTTTAATTATTCTGTCACATGGATATGCGTTTGAAGATTTTTCGTATGATGAATTTTACGAGGATCAACAGCCGTTTCGGATAAGAGACCGTGTTTTTGAAATTGGATTTTACGGCAGTGTCAATTTCTCTAATAATTTTTTGAGAGCCGGGCAGATTTTTACCGAAACACTTGTTTTGGATATTGATAATCTTGCAGATGGTTTTAGAATGAATTTGGGAGCGGGTATTTCGCCGTTTTTTTTCAACATTAACCGCGGCGCTTGGGGTTTTGGTTTATTTACTGACATCGACGCTGTGGGAGCAATCTCGCTTTCCGGGAATATGTTGTCACTCAGCCAGGCGATAAATGACAGATCGGATGTCAGCGGAGCGGTTTTTGCTTCCGCAGGGGTTAGAACTTTTTTTCATGTTCAGAATTTCAAAGTGCGATTCAGCCCTGCAATGTTTTACCCTGTTGTTTATATGCGTCCACGCAATGTTTCCTATACATTTAGCCATACAACTGACGGCAGGGTTATTTTAAATGCCGGTTATGATTTTCATATTTTTTCGGCTTTTCCACTGCATGGAACAATAAATCCTTTTAACATTACCGCAAACCCGGGTTTTGATTTAAGTTTTGGAATTGAATATCCTCTTTCTCAGGTGATGAACTCAAACGGCAGAACGCTCTCTTTGGATTTTGATGTAGGATTGGATTTTATCAATGTTCCGATTGCTCCTTCCCAAATGACTGATTTTTTGCGCATACATGGAAGAGTCGGATCTCAGGAATCAGCGGATATTGGCGATATTCTTAATTCAATTGCAAATGCAGAATCAGAAACTACTCACGGAACCGGCAATTTAATGGTCGAACGTCCGTTTAAGATGATCGTTTGGGCAAATTGGCGTCCCATTGAAGGGAATGATTTATTTACATTAACCCCTATGTTTGGATTTGCGATCAGCGCACTTTCTACAACGCCGGTATCACCAGAGATTGGGCTTAAAGCGCAGTTAAATTTAGGCAATATTTTTAACCCGTCATTTTCAATCAGTTACGAAGATCATTTATGGAGAAACGCTCTTAATATAGGTTTAAATTTCAGGTTTGTTGAATTAAACATCGGAGCGCAGCTTCAGGGGATAACCTTGGCGGATAGCTGGAACACTTCAGGGCTTGGTGTTACTTTGGGGTTGAAATTTGGCTGGTAAACTATTGAGAGGCAACCAACCCGAACCGAAGGTTCGCAGTTGCCTCTCAATCCAATCAACGTAAAATTTTTGCAAACTTATTAAGTTTTCTGCTTTTTATTTGAGTTCCCGGAACCGCCAGAATTTCACGGGCTACTTTGTTGCCAAGCACGGCGCACTCGGAAATTGATTTGTCACGTATCCACGCCGAAACAAAAGCGGCGCAAAAGGCATCTCCTGCGCCTGTGGCGTCTCTCGGAATGATGGCAAACGTTTCTTCGTGGTAAACATTTCCGCCTGCGAACACAAGTGCGCCGCGCCCTCCCAATTTGACAACAATAACAGGGAATAGCTCTCCGTCTGTAATTATTTTCAACATGGGGCTGACATCACGGAGTATTATTGCTTCTTTTTCCTTTTCCGTCAAATCAGCATATTCTTCACGGCTTTTTCTGATTGTGTTGTAAAAGGCAAGCGTTTCATCGGCATTCATAAAAATAAAAAGGGGAAAACTTCGGCTGTATGTCAGGATTTCTTCTGCTTTGTGTTTTACCTGAAAAACAGACGCCACATCAAGAGCAACGGGAATTCTCCGCCGGCTTGCCAGTAACAAAATATGTTGTACCAGCGGGCGGCGGTCGAGAATGTATCCGTCAAGAACAACCATTTCGGAGCCGCTTATCAATTTTTCGCTGATGTGAATTTCGTTTAACTCCAACGCTGCGCCGGGGCTTGCGGCAAATCTTGTTTCGCCGTTTATGCTGCACACAAAACATATCCCGGTTTTTTCATTTGTTTTCACAAGCAAAGTTGAGACGCCTGCTTTTGTCATTTCGTCTTTGAAAATATCAGCAAGGTTGTCCTGTCCGATACTGCCCGAAAATACCGACTTCATTCCCAGCATGGCAGCAATTTTTGCGGCATTTGCTGCCCCTCCTCCGGAACTTTTTACTGCGTGCGCAAAATCAATCGATGGTTCATGTAAAAGAGCTCCCGCCTGTTCCCGATCAATATGCTGAGCGGAATCAACAATGTTATATTTTAATGCGAGACTCTCATCAATATCAATAAACACATCGACAATAGGATTGCCAATGCAAAGTAATTCAGTCAATTATAACCTGCTATCTGGGCTTGGTGATAATTTCCGCAAGAGCAGGATTTTTTTTCAAATCATGAACAAGTCCTTCGGCACGCCCTTTGTTCACATAATCTTTGCTCTGGAAAGAATAATCGAATTTTGTATGCGTATCGTAAGTTCCTTTCATCAACGCATAGGCGTCTTCGGTCATTACCAGTTCTTCATCGGTTGGAATGATGAAGATCGGTATTTTTGATTCCGCTTTGCTGATAAGAGTTTCGGCATTGCGTGTTCTGGCAACTTCGTTTTTCTTTGGATCGTAAACCATTCCGATACCTTCAAGGCCGTTAAGAATTTTGTCTCTCATAAACCACGCAAACTCGCCGACACCTGCGGTGAGGACAAGCGCATCAACTCTTCCAAGTGTGGCTTGATAAGCGCCGATGTATTGTTTGACACGGTGAGCTTCGATATTTTGAGCGAGTAAAGCCTGTTTGTCGCCATTTTCTGCGGCAGCTTGAATGTCACGCCTGTCTGTAAATTTTCCAGTGATTCCCAAAAGGCCGGATTTTTTGTTCAGGGCGCTTTCGATTTCGGTGTCGGTCATGCCTGTTTTGCGCATAACGTAAAACGGCAGTGAAGGATCGACATCGCCGGAACGAGTTCCCATGACGAGTCCTTCCAAAGGCGTCATGCCCATCGATGTATCAAACGAACAGCCGTCTTTGACAGCGTTAATTGACGCACCGTTTCCAAGATGGCAGATAATCAAATTTGTTTTAAAAGGATCCTGCCCAAGCAGGGCGGCGGCACGTTTTGCTGTATAGAGAAAACTTGTTCCGTGAAAACCGTAACGGCGAACTTGGTATTTTTCGTACCACTCGTGAGGTACTGCGTAAAGGTAAGATTCCGGCGGCATAGTCTGATGCCATGCAGTATCCATGACTGCACAGTGCGGCACATCCGGCAGCACTTTCTGCGCTGCTTTAATTCCCATGATGTTTGCGGGGTTGTGCAAAGGACTCAAATCCTGCATCGCTGTGAAGGCATCCATTGCCGCATTGTCAACAATCACCGATTTGGTAAATTTGTCGCCGCCATGCACAACACGATGACCAACCGCCTTTATAACCGACATATCGCTGATAACGCCGTTTTCTTTGCTTGTCAGCGTTTTTATGATGAGATCGATTGCATCTGTATGTGAGGGGCAATTGTGGTTAAAGACGATCTCTTCCCTGCCTTTTGCTTTGTGACCGATGAAAGAGCCTTCCATAGTTACTTTTTCTACAATGCCTACCGCAAGAACATCTTTGTTTTCCCAGTCATAAACCTGATATTTAGCCGAAGAAGACCCGCAATTTAAAGTTAATATTATCATATTACCGCCTTTTGTGATTCATTTAAAAATGATTGTACCATAAAAATAGATGATTGTCATCATGTATTCCGTATGACAAACGATGATTGTATGGCTTGTGTATGGTATTTTGCAATCATATATGGTAAGTTTTCATGAATTGGAAACGAATGCAATATAACAAATTTATAGCAAAAATTTGTTAAAAAACTTTACAAAATGAAAATTCTCATGATACAATTATGTTAAGACAAAATTTTATTAGGGGGTGTGTATGAAACACGCAAAAAGAAAAGGCGGCGCATTTTGCGCAGTTCTGACGGTATTGCTTTGTGCAATGGTATTTATTAGCTGTGCGGGGAACGGGTATACTGCTTCGACCGGGCTCGGACGAGGGGTCAACATGACAGATAAAGTAATCGTGGGCGATTTCAGTTTGACGGTGACAGTCAATAAAACCGAGGCAAGCATCGGAGATACAGTCACGGCAACTGTTGTTTTTAAAAATTTGGGAGGCAGGGATATTGAAGCGGAATTGCCGGATTGGATTGCGGCAGCAGGTGGCAAGAGTGTTGAGGACATTTTGGATGTAGTTTTTGTACCTGAGGGGGTTGAATGGGCTTTTGTAGATATTTCTTTTGAGCCAAGACCAAAAATTCTAATTAAAAGCGGGGCTGAAATTGAGCGGCAACTTGAGTACACCGTAACAGAATCGGGATTTTTAGAAATACGCGCAGGAGCGTTTTTTATCACAACACCCGAAACTGCATTAAAACATGGAGTACAGATTCTTAGTAATCCAATAAGAATAAGAGTTCGCTAAAAACTACAAAAGGAGAATGACATGAAAAAGTTATTGGTTTTCTTAATTTGTTTATTTGGGATGGTTCTTATGAGTTGCTATGAAGAAGTAAATAATGACATAGAAATAAAAATTGTCAACAATTCGTCTTTGGATTTACATATAAGTTTTTATCCAAATACATTTACTAATACAAGGGTTGGAGTAACTTATAAATTCAGCGATGTAAATGTTAGAAAAGGGGAATCTGTCTCACTCACAGTGAAATTTAGATATAATCAA
>WQWD01000073.1 GCA_009785545.1 Treponema sp.
GATACTTATTCCCTTCATGTTGCGGGAGGAGAATACAATGTCGCCAAAAATCTTTCCTCTTGTTTTGGAATGAGAACTGCCGTCGCTACAGCCATGGTAGATTACCCAATCGGTCAGCGTATTGAGGCGGATGTACGCAGAGCCGGAGTTACCCCTTATTACAAACGATTTAAGCACGACGGTGTACGAGGACCTAACATGGCCATCGTGTGGAGCGATCAAGGGCACGGCGTACGCGCCCCGATAGTTTTCTACAACAGGTCTTACGAAGCGGCTCAACAATTAAAACAGGGAAGTTTTGACTGGAACGCTATTTTTCAGGGTGGTATACGGTGGTTCCATTCAGGAGGCATTTTTTGCTCGCTCTCCCCTTCTACTTCTGAATTAGTAATTGAAGCTATGCAAGCCGCAAAAAAAGCCGGCGCTGTCATTTCTTTTGATCTGAATTACCGCGCTAAACTCTGGGCAGTAGCTGCCGAAGAGCGAGGGCTTTCTTCCGCTCAAGCCGAAGAAGAAGCCGCAAAAACTCTTCGTGAAATTGTATCTTATGTTGACGTGCTTGTCGGCAATGAAGAAGACCTTCAAAAAGGTTTGGGGCTTAAAGGGCAGGATGTAGAAACAGCAAGCAAGCTCGACCCTTCCGCCTTTTTTGCCATGATTGAAAATGTACGAAAAGATTTTCCAAACATCAAAGCGGTTGCTACTACTTTGCGTGAAGTTCATTCCACCAACCGCCACTCATGGAGCGCTGTATTATGGCTTGACGGAAAAAACTATCTGGCTCCAACCTGCGAGCTCGATGTTATTGACCGTGTAGGCGGTGGCGACGGGTTTGCCTCAGGTCTTTTGTACGGCCTGATGTCCGGCAAAAGCCCCGAAGAATCCTTAAAACTTGGTTGGGCTCACGGCGCATTACTTACAACAACTCCGGGAGATACTTCCATGGTAAGTACAGATCAAGTCGAAGCGTTCGCAAAAGGCGGATCCGCAAGGATACAACGTTAAGTAAATCTGTAGTTGATTTCCAAGGAATTGAGGCTGTCACAAAACCGGGTTAGCTTTGGGGCGGTCTCAATTTTTCGCTGACAATGTTTGCGCAATCTTTGCCGGATAATACATCAATAAGATTTTTCACAGACATATCCGCCATAGCAATCGTTGCGTCTGATGTGTGCGCTCCTGTATGCGGAGTTACGACCACATTATCAAGACTAAAAAGAGGTGAAGCCCCCGGAGGTTCTACTTCGAATGCGTCAAGCCCAAATCCTCCTAAATGACCTGAAACAAGAAGTTCATAAGCAGCGTTTTCGTCAATAAGCCCTCCTCTTGATGTATTGATAATTACAGCTCCCTTTTTCATATTTTTCATAACATCGAGGCTTATGATGTTTTTTGTTTCGCTGATAAGCGGAAGATGGAGGGAGATAAAATCAGCTTCTTTTATAACCTCATCAAAAGACGACGGAATAATGCCGTTTGCATTTGCGTATTCGCAGTTCATAAAAGGATCATACGCCATTATTTTCATTGAAAACCCCGATGCCCGTTTTGCGACTGCTTTGCCTATCGCGCCAAGACCCAAAATGCCTATTGTTTTTCCGTAAAGCTCAAAGCCGTTAGAACGAGGCCATTCGCCTTGTTTGGTTTTTTTGTCAAGAAGAGGTATTTTACGGGCAACACAAAGAAGAAGAGCAAAAGCCAAATCTGCGGCAGCATTTGCGTTTACGCCGGGAGTATTGCACACAATTATGTTTTTTTCTTTTGCGGCGGCAAGATCAACACGATCAACACCCACGCCGTAACGGGATATAACTTTTAGTTTTGGCGCGTGCTGGAGAACTTTTTTTGTAATGTAATCAAGTCCTGCAATAAAACCTTCGCAGGGTTCAATGAGAGGAATCAGCTCATCTTCTGATAAAGGTTTTCCATGCGGATTAAAAACAAGATCATTTGAAAATGACTTAAGAAGCTCCATCGCCGCCCCGCCCTTAGCCGAAGTAAAAGAGGTTGGGGTTACTAATACTTTCATTTTTTACCTCTATAATGTATAATAATAAAATAATAATAACACAAAGGAGCGTTAAAATGATAGCGATGTTAAAAGAAAAAGTAACAGAAACTTATTTAATCCCTGTAGTTGTAATAGACGATGCCGCAAAAGCCGGAGATACCGCAAAAGCCCTGATAACGGGCGGCGTAAACATAATGGAAATAACATTGCGAACCGAAGCGGGATTACAAGCCATAGAAAATGCGAAGCTGGCTTGCCCTGATTTAATCGTAGGAGCCGGAACAGTACTTTCTCTGGATAAATGTAAAGAAGCGATTTCACGTGGGGCAGGTTTTGTTGTTTCTCCCGGCTTTGATCCGGTAATAGTGGATTATTGCCAGAAAAATAATGTGCCGATTTTTCCGGGCTGCGTAACTCCTACAGAAATTACAGCCGCCATTAATTCAGGAGTCGATGTTGTAAAGTTCTTTCCGGCTCAAGTGTACGGAGGAATAGCTGCAATAAAAGCGATTTCTGCTCCGTTTGGCAAAGTAAAATTTATTCCCACAGGCGGTGTAGATAACTCTAACCTTGCACAGTACGTTATACCTCAAGTGTTTGCCGTAGGCGGCGCATGGCTCTGCGACCGCAAACACATTAACTCCGGCGATTTTCAGGCTATTACAGCAGCTTGCCAAACAGCCGTAAAAATCGTCAAAGAAAACAGGGGGTAATTATAGTCAATTAATTTTATTAATTGACTATTTCCGATTGTAAATACTTGTAGAATAGTTTTGGGGGAACCTCTTTAGTAACTCTGAATATTTTCCCTCTCAATATCCTTAAAATATTTTACAGTTCCAACTTTTAATTCATCGATAGCGTCTTCGTCACAAACAATTATTGCCTTGGGGTGCATTTGCAGACAGGAAAGTGTCCACATATGGTTTACGCCTCCTTCGACTATTGCCGCAAGAGCACGCGCTTTGTTTCTTCCACTGACGATGATCACCACTTCGCGGGCATCCATAACTGTACCCACGCCAACAGTCAGAGATTTAAATGGGACTTTTGTTATATCTCCGTCAAAGAAACGCGCGTTGGCGTTCCTTGTTTCTTCGTTTAAAGTTTTTATTCTTGTTCTTGATTGCAGTGATGAACCCGGTACGTTAAACGCAAGGTGTCCGTCAATACCCATGCCGCCCAAAAACAATTCTACCCCGCCGGATTTTGTAATTGCTTCTTCGTAGAGACGACATTCTTCGGCTGGATCTTTTGCCATGCCGTCGGGGATAAACACATTAGCAAGATTTATATCAACATGATCGAATAAATTTTCCATCATAAAACGGCGGTAACTTTGCGGGTGATCTCCGGGCAAGCCGATATACTCATCCATGTTAAATGTGTGTACATTTGCAAAAGACAGTTTTTTTTCCTGAACCATTTTTATAAATTCACGGTAAATCAAACGAGGGCTGCCGCCTGTGGGAAGCCCCAATACAAACGGATTTTCCGGACTGCATTTGTACGCATTAATCCTGCCGGCAATGTAAGACGCAGCCCAGCGGCTGGCCTTTTCGTAATTTTCATGAATAACAAGTCTCATTTTAAACTCCTAATTTTTTTTATTCGTGCGGAGGGGTTTAATACCCCGCCCTTCAGGGCGGTTAAAAGGGATTAAAGCCCGACTGCAATTCCTTATTAGAACAACATACCCCGTCATTCATGGCGGGGTTGTTGATGATATTTCCTCCAACCATAACCAATTTTATGTTAAAATTATGATCGAACACAGTAATATCGGCCAGCTTGCCGGGGATAATCGTTCCCTGATTTGTATAGCGCATAACGTTTGCGGGATTTGTCGACGCAGCTCTTACAGCATCCTCAATATTGAAACCGCCGGTAACAAGATTTTGTATTCCACGAATCATGGTAAGCCCGGAGCCGGCTATCACATCGTCACTAACGCGGCGAAAAGCTCCGTCACGGAAAACCACTTCCTCGCCGTTGGCAAAAAAAGGACCTTCTTTTTGTTCTGTCGGCTTAAGACTGTCCGTTATCAGAACAATTTTATCATTATGTTTGTTGCTCAATAGCAGTTTCAGCAAATCCAGATGAACATGAAAACCATCGGCAATTATTTCACAAGACATTTCGTTGTGAATAAGTATTGCGCCAACAGCATTAGGATTTCGGTGGTCAAGTCTTCTCATTGCATTAAACAGATGAGTTGAATGGAGTATCCCAACCTGCATTCCTTCCAACATATTCCCGTATTCGGCATCGGTATGCCCGGCTTGCATTACAATTCCCTTTTTGATACAGAACAAAGCAAGTTCGCGCATCCCTTTAAGCTCCGGCGCTACAGTCATATTTACAATATGCCCTTCAGAAGCTTCCCAAAGTTTTTCCATCAGATTTATATCGACAGGATGTATCGTTTCAAGTTTTTGCACTCCAAGGCGGGAGGGCGAAATGAAAGGGCCTTCAAGATGAATCCCCATTATTCTAGCACCCTTTTCCTTGCCCATGGCAGAAGCAACTGTTTTAACCGCCCGAATTAGCTGCTCGGGTTTTGCCGGATACAAAGTGGGATTAAAAGCTGTTACTCCCAAATCAGCGAGTAACATCGACATTGAAAGCACAGATTCTTCTCCGGCGGCAAATGCTTCTTCGGTATTATCGAAGTCAACTCCATAACCGCCATATCCGTGAATATGAGTATCGATAAAACCGGGTGTGATGTACGCGCCTTGTGCGTCAAAAAAAACAGTGTCGGGATCAAAGTGGCGCTTTTCGAAACGCTTTTGAGAAAATATATCTGATATAATACCGTCTTGCACAAGAACCGCACATCGTTCCATTACAGCAAAGCCGGTCAGCACTACTCCATTATAAAGGCATACTGGTTTACTCATACGTCTATGTTATTCTAACACGCCTTTGTATTGCAATAGCCCCAGCTTATCAAGCCTTTCCTGATGTACAACCAACCGTTTCCCAAAATCTTCTAAATCTTTGGATTTGTTATCTGACCAAAGCGCTTCGGAAATAGCGCAAATTCGAGGAAAGATCATGTATTCAGCGAGCTTACAAGCATAAATTACTTCCGACCAAAAGTTTCCCTGTCCGCCCATAACAAGAGAAGCCTCAGTTTCGTTCATCTGCGGAGTAACAGGATTCATGTTATAACCTTTTGCGATTGTACCTATTCCCAGCCTGCCTATTTCTTCAGGTTTGTTGATATGACGATAATCAAGATAGCAGCCTTCGGATTGCGGCGACATTATTGTACGGCAACCCAAAGATACGGCATGAGAGCCTCCCTCTTGACCACGCCATGACATAACGATGACATCCTCAGGCAGCGGAAATTTTTCTGTGTTCTCAAGTATTTCGTCCCATCCGATAGTCACTCTTCCTCTATCACGAAGCATTTGGGCAAGGCGTGCGGTTATCCAGCTCTGCATTTGTGCAGGATTTTCAAGACCCAATTCGGTAAGACGTTTTTGGCACTTTGGACATTCTTTCCATCTGCTGAAGCGCACTTCGTCTCCGCCGATATGAACATACTTTGAAGGAAACAGTTCGGCAAGCGAATCAAACACAGCTTCCGCCAGAGGAAAAATATCATCATTGCCTGCACACAAAACATCCTCAAAAATACCATAACGATCTTCCACTCTGTACGGACCGCCTGTACAGCCCAATCCGGGATAAGCCGCCAAAACCGAACTGGCATGACCAGGAAGATCCACTTCTGGCACTACTTCGATATGACGCAAAGCGGCATAAGAAACAATCTCACGAATCTGATCCTTTGTATAAAATCCTTCGCCGCTCACCCTTCCCCCAAGACGATGGTCGCAGCGTTTTGAACCGATCTCGGTAAGCAATGGATATTGATCAACAGGAAGCCTCCAGCCCTGATCGTCTGTAAGATGCCAATGAAAAATACTGATATGTTGAAGCGACAGAGCATCCAGTAAATTTTTAATAAAATCGACAGAGAAAAAATGCCGCGAACAATCAAGCATAAGCCCACGCCAAGCAAAACAAGGTTTGTCCTCAATAACGCCGCATGGTATAGTCAAAGTTCCATCACAATATCCCGAAAGAACAAGCTGGCGTAAAGTTTGCAAGCCTCGAAATATTCCGGTATCTGTTTGAGCCGCCAGTTTAATTTCGCCGGGAAGGATTTCCAGCCGATAGCTTTCAGCGCCTGTTTTTTCGTCTGCCGAAGTTTCCATTTTTGCCAAGCTGATACAGCACTCTGCGGCAAATACATTCTCGCCAAAAGTTTTTTTGACCTGCGCGGCAAAAACATCCGCCTCATTTTGAAAAACTGACGGAGCTATTTTGGGAATACCAGAACATTGAAAATTTCCGTTTCCGTATTGAATAGAAAAAGGTTTAGGTATAATTGCGTATTTATTCATCATCTTTGAACCACCGTTATTCGATTTGCGATTGTCGGATCATTTGATACTTGCCAAGGCGGATTACGCCCGGTAGTAAATCTTTGAGTATAAATATTTATTGTACTATCAATTACATACGGAAATTGCGCACCCGGAGCAGAAGCAACTCCGCCAACCAGAGTAATAGGACCATCCAATGTAATAGCCGTTTCGAGAATAGTAAATCCATCAATAGTTATATTATGAGGAAAATAGGCAACATAACCGTGGTCATGGTTTCCCGGATTACCTGTGTGAATAATCCTTGACCATGTCACTGCGGGAATGAAAATGCAGTTACGAATTATCACATCTCCATCCCATTTACTGCCAAAGTCTAAACGTAACTGGATAAAATGATTTGCCCTTATTGTAGTGTTTTCAATTGTTAAAAGACCACAGCCGATAATCTGTATGCCCTGCCAACCGAGTTGTGAATTTCTGATCGTAGTGTTACGAACTCCCTGGTGAGCGTCAAAACGGGAAAATCTGACATTGTCAAAATAAATATTTTTTGAATAGTTAGATGCAAAAATCCCCCAATAATTATTACTCGTTATGTCATTTGTCTGACCAACATTAATAGCCCTAAAATTAATCGAGTATTCTACTACCATGCCGTAGGTTCCGGTAGTTCCATTATTCCATTTGCCGGTAAGTGTAGCATTTTGAAGGGTTACATCTACAGCGTCTCTAACATATATAAAACCATAATATGGCCTAATCCCATTATTATTTCTGACAGTGTGGTGAATCCCGTCAATAATAGTATTTGAACGCCGTACTTCTATTCCACGCCTCACATATCCGGTACGAGCGCCAGTGCCCGGGCCTTGACCCATTAATATTGCAATTGTCTCAAAATGCCCGCCGGTGATCGTCAATGGTTCTTCGTCTATGTAAAAAGCTGTCAAAGTGGTAACATTGTCAAAACCCCAAATGATCGGGGCACTCATGTCAACATTGCCGTCTTCATCAATAATAAATATATCTCTTTGAGTAGTGCCTTGATTCGCATCTTGACCGCTTCGCCTATAACGTATGACATTATTGTCAATAGCAAATAATAAGACCCGCCTGCCTAGCGGCGGATTTAAATTCACTCTTGTTTGGTTTTCAGCCAAAGTACCGGAAGAAAACCTGCTAAGAATATTTTCCGATGGTTGTGAAGGCGCTACTCTAAATACCCATTGAGTGGCATTAGAAGCAAGATTGTCATCTAAAATAAATTTTGCTCCTGTCCAGTCCGTATCAGTTTGGATAATAATGGGATTTGCCGCGTTTGCTGCTGCTCCCGGAATGTTTGCATTTCCGATAAAATAAACAGCACCCGGATCCGCAAAAACTCTGGCTCCGTCGGCATTTGCCGCAGTGTGAGCTGCGCGGATTGCCAAGAAGTCGCAGGTTTCTCCGTCTCCAACAGCGCCAAAGTCGCTGTAAAATACAGGCGGTATTACCGTAACATTAGAAGAATCAGTGAATCCTCCGTCACTTGTTGTTACGGTAATAATGGCATTTCCAACCCCAATTGCAGTTACTAATCCATTTATCACTGTTGCCACTTCCGGATTGCTGGTAGACCACCTTAATGTCCTATTAGTTGCGTCCGGCGGAGAAATACTGGCAACAAGCGTGGCTTGACTGCCGAGCCTTTCAGGGTGAAAATGTAAAGATACATTTTCTCTGTTAAGAGTAACACCGTCAACATCAACCGGCGGGACGAGAGGATCCTCATCCAATGGACAGCTCATAAAAGCAACCCACGATACAATAGCGACAAGACACACCCAAAAGTGACATTTTTTCATAACCTCTCCACAAATAACATATTTTTTTATGGGTTCACTGTAACCATACAAATTTCCGCAAACCCGCGATCTGCGGTGGAGGCAACAACCATAGCCATTCCAGGTCCAATCGCAGTTACTACTCCATTTTGATCCACTATAGCGACAGCCGGATTATTGACTGACCATGTTACAGACCTGTTAGTCGCATTTAACGGTGTTACAGTAGGAGTAATCGTCGCCATAGTGTTATTTGTCAAGTTTAGATCCAGAGTGTTTACATCAAGCGTTAAACCCTCAACGAACACGGGATCTGTTCCTCCCATGTCTTCTACTGTAAGCATACTAACAGCTGAGAAGCTGCCGAATCTGGAGCTTACTCCAATAACGGCAGTTCCATACCCAAGCGCTGTTACTAACCCATTTTGATCCACTACAGCGACAGCATCATTACTGGAAGCCCATATTACCGCATCGTTCGCTTCTGCCGGTCTAACAGTTGCAACCAAAAGCCCACGGTTTAATCCCGGTACCATAGTGTTGACAAATAACACCATGCTCGATCTGTTAAGAGTTAAACCATTGACCTCCGCATATATATTGGCGATATCTTCTTCCAAGTGGCAAGCTGTAAAAGCAAACCCCAATATAAATACGATTATTGCCGCAAGAAATTGCTTTATATTTTTCATATTACACTCCTTTTTTACTTACGGTCTTGTGTTATATACTTCAAACGAGTTGACAAAAGCTCTTCCCCAAAACCCTGTAGCAGGAGGAGCAGCCGGAGCCTGTTCAAAATTAACACGCAAGAAGCGGGCTAGAACAGGTTCTTCAAAATGAAACACAAACACCCAGGAATTTCCGTCAGGTACAATTTCTCCTCCTGATCTCCAAGGGCTGCCGGGATAACCTGGAGCCGGCCAATTGTTTTCCGCGTTTGGATCATTCCAATTGGTTGTTGGCGCATTGTGATTTGCTCTGTGTAGTCTCTCAAATACAGCTTGAGCGTTTGCTGCCGTACCAGACATATACTCCAATGTAATACCCAAGTTCCGGGCATCCGGATTCCCTCTGGCATTAAACTGGCTTGAGGCAGTTACATTTCCTCCGGCATAAATTACAACCGTATCGATGTAGATATCACTACCAAGATCAACGCCAATTCCGGAAAATTGTACTGTGTTCGTGTTAGCGGCGAAAGCATTAACTCCAGCACTCCATGTTTGACCGGCACGAGTTGTGCGAGTTCCATCATTTGAAGGAGCGCCATCAAGCGAATGAATACCCCAAGGATGAGCCTGCCTGTAACCTGTGAACGCAAAGTGAGCTAAAGAGGCATAATTGAACTGCGTATGCGAGCGGAACGGCCCTGTCGGTATATCTCCCGCCTGAACAAAATTACTGCCAGATTGCGGATGAGTAAATACAGGAACAAGATTTCCAACACCTGCTCTACCAA
>WQWD01000074.1 GCA_009785545.1 Treponema sp.
GCAGTCGCCGAAAAAGGGATTTTTGTTCATGAATTGACACCTAACGCTATCAAGATGGGGGTTGTAGGTACAAGTTCGGCAGGCAAAAAGCAGGTGCAGGAGATGGTGCGTATTATTTTGGGGTTGGACAGCATACCCAAACCGGAACACTCAGCTGACGCACTGGGGGCGGCGATTTGTGCGGCGAATAGAGTGATTGAATTTTAGGTGATGTTCGAAAAGTTAGAAACTTTTCAAAAAGCTCCCAATATCTTGTGTAAGATATCTTATCTTTTATCTCAATTTATGCTATCATACATATCATGTTTAACAGCATTCGTGGCACAATAAGCGCAAAAGGCATTGAGATCGTTTATGTTTTCTCCGGCGATATTGAGTGGGAAATCCTTATGCCGTCAAACGACATACAAGAACTGTCTCTGGACAGCGAGTGCAGAATATTCACATGGCTTTATCACCGTGAAGATCAAATGAAATTGTTTGGGTTTTTTAATGAAAAACGCCGAAATACTTTTTTTGAGCTGATCAAAGTTGAAGGCATAGGCCCAAAAAACGCTGTAAAAATAATGAGCGGCATAAGTCAAGACGACCTTGAACTGGCGCTCGAAAATGCCGATCTGTCAAGGCTGGAAGCGGTTCCCGGACTTGGGAAAAAAACTGCGCAAAAAATGCTTTTGGCGTTAAAAGGAAAACTTGTATCTTCTCAAAGCGGATTACAGGCTGTGTCTCAGTACAATGATCTTGTCGAAGCGCTGGTGGGAATGGGCTACGACAGGCGGCTTGCCGCCGATGTTCTCGTCAAAGCTGAAAATACTATCGACACGGCAAATTTGAGTGCGGCAGAAAAAGAAAAACTCCTATTCAAAGAAGCAATCGTATATTTGAGCGGTTCATAATGGAAAAAACAGAAGAAAGCCTGGTAAGACCAAAAGTAATAAAAGAAGATACCCAAGATGTTGCCCTGCGGCCTAAAACTCTTAATGAGTTTTTGGGGCAAAAAACAATGAAAGAAAATCTGCACATCTTTATAACCGGAGCCAAAGAACGTGGAGAAAGCCTGGATCATGTTTTTTTAATCGGCCCTGCGGGGCTTGGAAAAACCACAATGGCTCAAATTGTCGCCAACGAAATGGGCAGCGGCTTTGTTCAGACAACAGCTCCCGCACTCGAAAAGCCGAAAGACTTAGTAGGTTTTTTAACAAACCTAAAAAAAGGCGATGTTTTTTTTATCGACGAAATACACAGCTTAAAACCGGCTATCGAAGAACTTTTATATATCGCTATGGAAGATTTTGGCATTGACTGGGTAGTGGGTCAGGGGCCTATGGCAAGAACAATAAGAATAGCAATAAAACCTTTTACTTTGATCGGAGCTACAACAAAGGCGGGTGTTGTTTCAAGTCCGCTTATCTCAAGATTCAGTATACCATGCAGATTTTCGTTTTATGAACTTTCGGATTTACAGGCAATTGTCCGAAGATCTGCCGGTCTTATGAAAATAAAAGTAGAAGATGATGCTGCCTCTCTTTTGGCAAAGTCTTCAAGGGGAACTCCGCGTGTAGTAAACCGCCTTTTGCGCCGCATGAGAGATTTTGCGCAATGGGCAGGCTCGCCGGCAGGCGCTCCGTCTGTTACCGAGTCTGTCGTGCGGGCAGGATTAGAGCGGCTTGAAATTGACGAGCTGGGGCTGGAAAAACAAGATCGGGAAATCCTAAAAATTATAATCGAGCGTTACAAAGGCGGCCCTGTAGGGGCGGAAAACCTTGCTATTTCCATCGGCGAATCTGTTGAAACACTCGAAGATTATTACGAACCATATTTGATTCAGGCAGGTCTTATACAACGCACTCCAAGGGGCAGGGTAGTTACTAATTTCGCCTATGGGCATTTGGGACTCGCTTCGGTTGGCGGCGGTGAAGGGGAGTTGTTTAGTGTTTAAAATATTAATAGGAGATACTTATGAAAACCAGTGACTTTGACTTTTACTTGCCGCAGCACCTTATTGCGCAGGAGCCGCCGAAAGAGCGTGGTGCAAGCAGACTTATGACGATTAATCGCGTAACGGGCGGACGGGAACACAACATGGTGCAAAGGCTGCCAAAAATACTTTGCGAAAAACATTTTTTAAGCCCAAGCGGAGAGCCGCCAATCATGGTTTTTAATGATACAAAAGTACGAAAGGCAAGGTTGTTTGCCGCTGATGAGCAAACGGGAGCTAAAACAGAATTTTTGTTACTTGAATATGTAAACGAAAATGAGTGGAAAGCGCTGGCTCACCGTTTGAGCAGACGTAAAATCGGCAGCCGTTATGTGTTTGCTGACATACACGGAAACATAGCTGCAAAAGCGGAAATTATCAGAACAGACGAGGAGTTTTGTTTTATTCAATTTGATACTCCCATTGATGATAAGTTTCTGGACAAATACGGTCATGTTCCATTGCCGCCGTATATAAAACGGGAAGATACTCCTGATGACGAAGATCGTTATCAAACGATTTACGCTAAAGACACCGGGTCCGCCGCCGCTCCGACAGCAGGGCTTCATTTTACCGACGAAATACTTAGCGAGCTCGAAATAAACGGAATTGAAAAACTGTTCATTACATTGCATGTAGGTTTGGGAACGTTTCAGCCGGTACGAAGTGAAAACGTACAAGATCATGTTATGCATGAAGAGCAATATATCATCAATGATGAAAATGCCTGTATTTTGGAAAAAGCGATTGCAAACAAACGTAAAATAATCGCCGTAGGAACAACAAGCCTGCGTTCGTTAGAAAGTGCTATTAGCGAAAATGGTTTTAAACGGGGCTGGCAGAGTACTTCCATTTTTATTTATCCTGGTTATCAATTTAAAGCTGTAGATGCGTTATTCACAAATTTCCATACGCCGCAGTCAACTTTGATAATGCTGGTTTCTGCATTTGCAAACAGAGAATTAATGCTGGATTGCTACAATGAAGCAGTTAAGGAAGAATACAAGTTTTTTAGTTACGGTGACGCAATGTTGATCCATTAGGTTTTTTCTTACTGAATTTGAAACCTTACAGGATGCCTAAAACGTGCGGATACCGGCACTCCGTTCACTGTTGCGGGAGTTCCTTGTCTGCCTAAAAAGACGCGAACTGCCGCTTCTCCAAAACCTCTGCCTTCTGGTTCTTCGCTGTGAATTAAAACTCTTTGTACTATACCTGTGTAATCAACAAATAAATCCAAAATTACCAAACCTTCGATTCTAAACCGCAGGGCGATTGGCGGAAACACAATTTCACGGGCAATCGCTTCCCGATCAAAAAACGGTATTGTTGATACAAGGTGAGAGGGAAGAAACTCGTATGATTCCGTTGGATTGGTAATCGTTCCCGATGTTACAGTTTCCGCAACATCAACCTCAATTATTGTTTCTGCGATTTCGTGAAATTCAATTGGCGGCTGAATTTCCTCTGCAGGCGGCGCTGGAGGTGGTGTTTGAGGCGGGGGTGTCGGGGGCGGCGGAAGCAATTCTTCGAAGTCTATCAGCCGGATTATTCGGGCGTTTTCGGCGGTTTGAATAGCTGCCGGATTTGTTTCAAACGCTACAAAATAAATTATTGTAAAGTGCAGAAGAATAACAAAAATAAGAATTGTTAAGCGGACAGACTTTTCATTCATAGGCTCTTACCACAAAACTTACTGTACGGTATTCAAGACTTTGAAGAACTTCCAAAACATTATTTATATTTTCAAAAGCTGAATTCCTGTCCGCTATAATATGAACTCTCGTGTCAGGCGCTGTAAGATAAAGCTCGATTATTCTTTGTTCAAGTACCTGTTTATTTGATGCGATGCCGTCTATGTAAATGCCGCCTATTGAGTCAATCCATATTTCAAGATTTTTATCCGCAGTTGTGCGTAACGCCATTTGAGCCTGTGCGTAATCGATATTTACCGTAACTCTGTAATTTATCAATGATATAAGCATAATAAATATTAAAAGTAAAAACGCTACGTCGGACATGGAAAAGAGAGGGATAAATAAATTTTTTCTTTTCCGTTTTAATTTCATTATTAGTCCTCTTTCATTGAAAAAGAAAATGCTTCGATGTTTAAGTCCTGCGCCAACTCAACAAAAGATACAACATTTTGCCACCTTGCCTGCCTGTCTATCATAATTGAAACTGCGACATTTGGATTGTAAGTTTGCGCCGATAAAATGACAGCTCCGGCGTTTCTAATATCCAAAATTTCACCGGCGTGTAAAATATCTCCCGTATTAGTCATTTCAAAACGCAGAAGGTCTTCGCTCAATATTGTTCTTGTTGAATCTCTGGCAGGAAGGTTCATTAAAAAACCCATGTTGATGTTAAAGCCGGCGATAACCAAAAAATATATAATCAGCAAAAAAGCAAGATCACTTGCGGCGCAGGTTTCAAGGATTGAAGATTTTTTGGCTCGTTTTATTTTCATGATTTTGACTTCTTGGCACGTTGTTTTGTGTCAGGCTCTTCTGTTTGAACCTGCTGATTTGCCTGTACAGAAAAATTCCCGGTAATCTGCGATATTATTCTTGAACAAGCGCCTTCAACGTTAGACGTAAATTTTTCAACGATGTGGCTGAAAATTGAATGAAACGTTATAGCTATAATTGCGATAATCAGCCCAAATACTGTTGTGATAAGCGCTTCATAAATACCGCTCGCTACAATTTGCGCATTTACTTCGACGGCTTCGGCAATTGAACGGAAGGCTCCGATCATTCCTGTAACTGTTCCCAAAAAACCTGTAAGCGGGGCAAGTGAAGCCAAAGCTGTCAGAAAATTAAAACCGCTCTCAAGTGAATTAATTTGGACCATAGCTTCCGTTTCGGCGGCACGTTCGGCGCGGTTTTCAAAATTTGTTTTATCGCTGTCAAGTTTTGCCTGATTAATAATCGAAAGCATTATTTTTGCGCCCTTTTGCTTTTTGTCAAGATTTGACAAATATTCACCCGCTCGATCATAATCGCCTGTTATGACAAATTCGGAAACTTTTGTTTCGATGTCATTTATTTTTAAGTTGTGATAAAACAAATAAACAGCGCGTTCAATCGAAATTGATATAACCGCAATTGAAAAAAACAAAAGCGGCCACATAATTATTCCGCCAAGCCTGAACAGTTCCAACATGGAAAAGGAATCAGTTTCCATTACATACCTCTTACTTTAATATAAAAAATTTTCAACATCATTGACTATATTATTAAAACTACTAAATGAGCGTTTAGTTTCAGGTAAAGATTCCAAAAAAAGCCGCCCGTAAGTTTTTTTTAAGATACGCCCGTCTAAAACAACTACAATGCCTTTGTCGGCGCTCCTTCTCATCAGTCTTCCAAAACCTTGTTTGAATTTCATAACTGACTGAGGCAGCGACAGTTCCATAAACGGATTGCCGCCCTTTTTTTCCACAGCTTCACGCCTTGCCTCGTGAACCGGCTCCCCGGGTGTCCGAAAAGGCAGGCGGCAAATTACCACCATTCGCAGCGTATCTCCGGGCGCATCAACTCCTTCCCAAAATGAATCTGTGGCAAAAAGACATGACTTGGTGTCTCCGATAAAATCGTTTAAAAGGCGTGTTCTGTCATCATCTCCCTGTTTTAGGCAGCGTATACCAAGGTTTGTCAGGTGCGGCTGCGCTTCTGCGTAGGCGTTTGTCAAAGATTGGTATGAGGTAAAAAGAACAAGGGCGGAGCCGTCAGACGCCGAAACAAGATCACGTGCCGCCGTGTTTACAAATTCCTGATAGCCGTATTCATCGGGCAGAGGAGCGTCAGAAGGAACCGCCAACAATACAGCGCTTGAATAGGGAAAAGGCGACGCAAAACAGCCGGAAAAAACAGCACGATCCGAAAGGGTATTGATACCGCAAGTTTTTGCCCAATATGAAAAGTCTTCGTTTATCGCCAAAGTCGCCGATACGCAGACTACGGTTTTGTTAGGTGAAAATACACTCTCTTTAAGCTTGGGCGCAAGGTCGAGAGGCGTTCTTGAAAAAACAGCCCAGTTTTGAGAGCCGGAAAAGTTTTTTGCGCCGCCATATTTTTCTATCCAAAGCACATCATCTTCGTGTTTTTGATATTTACAAAAAACATCAGCGGTTTCGGCGGCACTTTCAAGCCGTTTTACGATCATTCTGATTTCCCAAACTGTTTGATGAAATGCTATTTCCTCGTCTAATTGTTCGATAACAATTCTTATGCTGTCTGTAAGTTTAAGGATTTCTTTTCGCAAAGATTTTAAGCTTGGTAAAAGTGTTTTTTTCAGGAATGATTCATCAACCGAGGGAGAAAGCCGAAATATGCCTTCGGAGCCGCAAATTTGCAGGGCTTGTTCGTCAAGGTCTTCGCACCTTTTACGGATTTTATCAATTATGTCAGCCATTTCGTCTAACGTATCGGCATCGGGCGGCAATATGGAGAATAACTTTACCAAAAGCCCTCGATGGTTTGCTCTTCTTTTGTGATAGAGCTTGCCTAATTGGTGGAATATTCCGACACGGCTGAATTCTGACGAAAAAAACGATGTTGCGGAGCTTTCGATGGTATGCGCCTCGTCAATAATGAGTCTGTCAAACGGGGGAAGCACAACGGCGTTTTCATAACCGGCTCCGCGCGCCCGTGCCACCAAATCAGCAAAAAGCAAATGGTGGTTAACAACAATTATGTCAGCGTTGAGAGCGTTTTTTTTAACCTTTTGCACAAAACATTGCTGATTAAACGGACAATGAAATCCCAAACATAAATCAGACTCTGAGCAGACCGACGACCAAACAGAATCAGCGGGCATAAAAGGAAGCTCTGATTTTCCGCCGTTATGCGACACTTGCTCGTCATCATTTACCCATTTGTGAATTTGTTTTAATTCGTCGTGATGATTTTTATCCAGCGGCGGTTCAAACATAACATCTTCCAGTCTGCGCACGCAGATATAATTTCCCCTTCCTTTCATGAGGACTGCTTTGATTTCTGTGTCCATAGCGGAAGCGACTAAAGGAATATCTTTTTCATAAAGCTGCTGCTGCAATGTTATCGTTGCTGTAGAAATTACAACCGGTTTGTTAACCTGTTTTGCGTCGTTCTTTTTTGCCGCAGATACCGCACTGGTTGCTGCTGCGGCTGTTGCCGAGGCGGCGGCCGAGTTTGCCGCAGCGTAGTACATTGCCGGAAGCAGGTACGCAAAGGATTTCCCAACACCTGTTCCGGCTTCCGCCATACACAAAGCGTCTTCGTTAAATGCACTGATAACAAGTGCCATAAGGTCTAATTGCGCTTGGCGTGCTTCATAAAATGGGAGCTTCTCCGCAACAGAGCCGCCTTCCAAAAGAGCAGAGGTTATTTTATCAGTATCAAGTTTTATCATAGGAAGGCATCGGCTCAAGTTTATGTTTGTTTGTTATGTGCAATCTATCAATCTTTTCTTTGACAGAAGCAGAATCGCAAATTCCTTCACGGATATATTTATCCAATACATCGTATGAAAAACCCATATTGTCTTCGTCGGTCAATCCCGAAAGCCCGTCTTCCGGGACTTTGTCGACAAATTTTGCGGGAAGGAGCTCTCTGCCAACCGCCCTGACTTCTGTAACTGTCAATTTTGATAAAGGGCTGAAGTCTCCGGCGCTGTCGCCGTACTTTGTAGAATAGCCGACATAATCTTCGCTTAGGTTGCACGTATTGACGACTCGACCGCCTACTATGGCTGAAACGGCGTACAGTACCGTCATTCTGATTCTTGCCGGTGTGTTGACGGCTGCCTGATTGTTCAACTCAAGTTTGCTTTTTGTAAGGCCGGTGAACACGGCTTCTACGCTGTCTTTTATATCGATGACTACGAGATCTATTCCAAGCAAGCCGGCAAGTTCTAAGGAAAAATCGATGTCTTTTTGTCCGCCGTTGGGCATCAATACACCGAAAACTCTTGAAGCGCCCAGCGCCTCCACGCAAAGGGCGGCGGCTATTGAGCTGTCTTTGCCTCCGCTTATACCGATTACAGCTTTTGAGTCTGCGCCGTTTTTTTCAAAGTAGTTTTGTATCCAGCGTATTATGCCGCTCTTTGTTTGGGCGGCGTTAAATATCGCATTTTGCATTTCCCCTCCGAATTGTATGGGTTTATCGTATCATGGATTAGAGTTGGTTGACAATCATCGGCAGGGGGAGAGGCGTGTCTGTCAGAAAAAACTCTGGGGGAGATCGCCTCCGAGCCCTCTTCGAGGTCTCTATGGCGAGGAGTCCCAGAGATGTTTTTCCTGCCAGCCACGCCTCTCCCCCTGCCAGTGGTTGTATCCACCTTGCGTGGGGGGTGCAATTTTGTGTGAGGGGTGACAGTTGTTATGGCTGCAAAGCCCACGTTGTATTAGACCCAATCCCAGAACGCACGTATGTACCTGCAAGTCTACCTGTAGCATTGTAATCCCGGACAAACCTGCTCCAGTGGCTGTTTGTATCCGTAACGTCGCTAGGTGATACAAACATATTAATATTACTTGGTATGGTTATGGTGGTAAGGTTTGCATTGTCATCAAATGCCTCTGGCTCGATGGAAGTAACACTGCTAGGTATGATTATACTCGTCAGTTGGTTACCCGCAAATGCCGCTGACATGATGGAAGTAACACTGTCAGGGATGTTTACGCTCGCCAGTTGGTTATGAGCAAATGCCTCTGACCCGATGGAAGTAACACTGTCAGGGATGTTTACGCTCATCAGTTGGTTATGAGAAAATGCACTATTCCCGGTAGAAGTAATACTATCAGGGATGGTTACGCTGGTCAGTTGGTTATTACTAAATGCCCCAAACCCGATGGAAGTAACACTGTCAGGTATGATTACCTCAGTCAGCCGGTTAGAGCGAAATGCGCTCCCCCCAATGGAAGTAACACTGTTACCAATGGTTACGCTGGTCAGTTCGTTATTTTGAAATGCGCCATTCCCGATGGATTCAACATTGTCAGGGATGGTTATGTTGGTCAGTTCGTTACCCCAAAATGCGCTACCCTCAATGGATGCAACACTGTTACCAATGGTTACGCTGGTCAGTTCGTTATTAGCAAATGCGCCTACCCCGATGGAAGTAACACTGTCAGGGATGGTTACACTCGTCAGTTCGTTATTACTAAATGCACTCATCCCGATGGAAGTAACATTGTCAGGGATGGTTACGCTCGTCAGTTGGTTATTAGCAAATGCGCCTACCCCGATGGAAGTAACACCGTCAGGGATGATTACGTTGGTCAGTTCTTTATCAAAAAGTGCATTGCTCCCGATGGCAATTACCGGCACGCCGTTATAAGTATGTGGTATTACCAGTACTCTTGTTGTACCGTTAAAACCTGTTACTGTTCCTCCTGTGACCTGAAGCCCTTCGCTGCTGCTTATTACTCTCTCATTAATGCCATTTCTCCAGTCAGAGACGCTCCCTCCCCAAGCGTCATCTGCTGCTCTTACGCTGGGAAATGGAGTAAATACGCTGTCCAGTTGGTTTCCCGCAAATGCGCTATCCCCAATGAAAGTAACACTGATAGGGATAGTGATGCTGGTCAGTTGGTTACTAAAAAATGCACTCATCCCGATGGATTCAACACTGTCAGGGATGGTAACGCTGTCCAGTGTGTTATCCTGAAA
>WQWD01000075.1 GCA_009785545.1 Treponema sp.
CCCGCACTGCGGCGTTCATCGATTTTATCAAGAAAAAATTCGCAGATTTGTATGGCTCGTTTAATGTTGGAATTAAAAGTTCTGTCCAGAAATTTTAATGTTTTTGCGCCCCTGTTAATAAGTATATCCATCTCTTTTAGAAATTGTTCCAAAGGAAATTCCCGCACTTTGTTATCTGATATTGAGCTAAGACAGAAGTCGCAATTAAAAGGGCAGCCTCGGGAAGATTCTGCATAAATGAGTTTTTTTGCCAAATCCTCATCGGTGTATAAATGATAGGCAGTTTTTATATCGCAAAGATTAACAGGTTTGCCGACAACAAATTTTTGCGTATCTCCGCTGAAATCTCCGTTTCGCAAAATATTATTACCGCATAACAAAATGTTTTCGCATAACGCTTTAAAAGCGGTCTCTCCTTCACCAGTTACAACATAATCCGCAAAATTAAAAATTTCCGCTTTAGGCGGCAAATGCGAAACTTCGGGGCCGCCTAAAACTATTACAGGTTTTTGAACTTGTGAAGCCGTCCATGTTTTTTCCAGCTCCTTGAGCAGCTCAATTACAGCAGTGTGATTCCAAATTGAGACGGATATACCAAGAATACGGGGGCGGGCGGCAATGATTGGTTCTGTTTTTTCACGTAACGGCTGGCGAAGGGCAAATTCCAGTATTTCACATCTGTCTTTAAGAGAGCCAAGATTTGCTTTTAAGAGACGTAACGCAAGAGAAGGGTGAATCCATTTAGCGTTTATTGTTGTAAGAAGGATTTCCTTCATTAAATTCCGAACAACCCAACTGTGCCTGTGTGCCATTCTTCACGGGCTTCCATTACCAAGTGTTCAACTTCCAGCCAGTTGTTGGCACGTGGGCCCGGCAGATCACGGTTAGTGGAATTGCTGAATACAATTGTTTTACAGCCCAGTTTGCGTAAATTAACAATATTTCCGGGAGCATCATCGATGTAAACGTGTGCGCCGACAGCACCTTTATCTTTCATAAAACAGATGTCCCAATAAGGGATGTCGTATTTATCAAGCCAGTCAACAGTCTGAGTTATTGATGTGCGATGGAAATATTTTAAAAAGAGACGATGTGTAATGATACGGACACGTATTCCCTGATTTGACAGCTTGCGTAAAACTGCGGAAGCATTTTCTATTGGCTCCATGTTAAGAAAAAGATTGCGTTGAGTTATTGCGTAACGATGCAGCCTGTCATAACCGCCGTATTCATCCAGCCCCCATTCGGTGAGCCCAAAAGAAACTTCGGGTGTTAAAGTTTCAACCGGTTTATTCAGCCAGTCAGCGGCGATATTGCGAACCGCCCCGTAAAAATCACCGACTACGCCGTCAAGATCAACACCAAAAATAAATGTACTATTATCCACGTCCTACACTTCCTTTGAAATTAAAATTACTACGCTGCGTGCTTTAACCGAATATTTTTTTGGAGATACAAGGCGTTCTTCGTTTCCCGGCAAAAGAATATCATCGGGTGAAAACAGCGAGGTATCTATCACACGCCTCCATTCTTTTTTTGGAGGAGGATGAGCAATAACAAATGTTTGAAGATCAATATCCGAATTAAGCATAATATAAAAATCATTATTGTCGCGATCTGCCAAAGAATCAGCTTTACTGCCAACCAAACGAAACGCAAGTTTGTTTCCTATTTTATCCCAATTTGGGCAGTTGCCATTTTCATCAAACCAGCTTATGTCGGGAATTGCTTTGTAATTTCCGCCCCGCCCGGTATAAAACTCAGGGCGCATAAAACCTTGATGACGGCGGCGGAAAGCAATCATCTCTTTTGCAAAGCGATAAAGATCGGCGTTCTTTTCAAGCAAAGACCAATCATACCACGAAATCTCGTTATCCTGACAATAAGCGTTATTGTTGCCGCATTGAGTACGGGCGAACTCGTCTCCGCCAAGAAGCATCGGTGTACCAATCGAGATCATCAGAGTAGTAAAAAAATTTTTAAGCTGACGGCGGCGAATACTGTCAATCACAGGATCATCTGCTGCGCCCTCTATGCCGTAATTGTAACTGATATTATTGTCGCTGCCGTCTCTGTTATTTTCTCCGTTGTCGTTATTGTGTTTGCTGTTATACGAAACAAGATCGTTCATCGTAAAACCATCATGGCTTGTAATAAAATTGATAGAGTGAAAAGGTTTACGACCATCACGCAGATAAAGATCGGAGCTTCCTGTAATTCGGGTTGCAAGATGGCGGGTTTCGTTAGGATCGCCTCGCCAGTACTTGCGAATATCATCACGATACTTGTCATTCCACTCAGCCCAACGTCCGCCGGGAAACCACCCAACTTGATAAGCGCCGCCGGCATCCCATGCTTCGGCAATTATTTTTGTCGAACTCAACACAGGGTCTTCGGCAATTTGTTCCAGCATGGGAGGATTTTCCATTATATTCCCGGATTGGTCACGCCCAAGTATCGAACCCAAATCAAAACGAAAGCCGTCGACGTGCATTTCCACAACCCAGTAATGCAAACAGTCCATGATAAACGAGCGAACCACTGGATGATTGCAATTCATCGTGTTGCCGCACCCGGAATAATTTTGATAATAACGTTTGTTTTCGTTTAAGATATAATAGATCGAGTTATCAAGCCCACGAAACGAAAAGGTTGGACCCATTTCATTGCCTTCGGCAGTGTGATTGAAAACAACATCAAGAATTACTTCGATTCCTGCCTTGTGCAGCTCCCTCACCATCTCTTTGAATTCGTTAACCTGCCCTCCGGGAGTTTTATCTGCGGCGTACGAACCTTTCGGCGCAAAAAACGCAACTGTTGAGTAACCCCAATAATTTGAAAGCTTTTCTTCGGTTTGAGAATTGCGGCGAAAAATTTCGTTTTCATTAAATTCCATTACAGGTAAAAATTCTAAACTGGTAATCCCTAATTCTTTAAAGAAAGGTATTTTTTCGATAACACCCCGATATGTACCCGGAAACTTCACTCCCGAATTCGGATGAGCCGTGAGCCCCTTCACATGGGTTTCGTAAATCACGCTGAACCTCAAAGGATAATTGAGTGGCGCATCGCCCTGCCAGTCAAAATTGTCGTCAACTACGATACATCGAGGCTGATTTACAATGTCATCTTTGTAAGAATATGTAAGATCACGCCCCGGCTTGTCTGGATCATAACCTGCACATTTTTCAAAATCCCAGCGGCTGAGATCGGTTAATGCTTTTGCATAAGGATCGAGCAAAGTTTTGTGCGGGTTAAAGCGCAAGCCCTTCTCGGGAAAATACGGGCCATCGACACGATACAAATAACACGTTCCCGCACTAAGCCCGCTGATAAAGCAATGCCAAATATTCCCGGTTTGGTGCTCTTTTTTATCAAGATGGATTTCCGCCAAAGGACTGTCAGCATCCGCCGACTCAAAAATGATGAGAGTTACAGCCGTGGCATTCCTTGAAAAAATAGCGAAGTTAACGCCATCGTTTACAAGAGACGCCCCAAGAGGCAGAGCTTTTCCTTTTTCCGCCACGATGTTGTGAAGTGCCATTTATTAAGTATAGTGGAAAAAATTATTAAAAGAAACCACTTTAAATTGTTCTGGCAGACACCGTGAAACGTAAGCATTATCCGGATTTTCTACACTTTTGGGCATTTTATAGTCAATTAATTTTATTAATTGACTATTTCCGATTGTAAATACTTATTGTACAAGAAATTATTCAATTCCTTGTACAATAAGTAAAATTAAAGACTATATATAAATAATTTTCAGGCGTATACCGACAAATATATTAGAGTTGTTCGGAAACTTCAGTTTCTGAATAATTTTTTTATAAAAATCGCATTTTTGCAGGGCTTTGACCTAAAAAATGCAAGGCTTGAGGCAACCAACCGAGTTGGGCAATCAATCCGAACCGAAGGTTCGCGGTTGCCGAACAAGTCCATTAACTCGTTTCAAACCATAGCTAAGGAGTTTTTTATGAAGAAAAAATGGTTATCGCAAGGAACTAAGCTACTAGTTTTTGCTATGTTTGCCATATTGTGTATGGCTTGCGCAACATCTGAGCCGGCAGCACTTGCGCCGAAAGCCGCTGGTATAACTTTTTTTAGAGAAGGGCAGGCTTTTCAGGCAAGGACTGTAGCGGTAAAAGATTTTGTTGGATTAGGATTAGTATTTGTTGAAACCTCTGCAACATTTGATTCTAACGGGAGAATGATAGAGGGATCAGAAATAACTTTTGATATGTTAATGAGAGAGGCTCATAAATTAGGAGCACATGCTATTATTAACATAAAAATTGACGAGATACATCATATAAATAAAACAGAAGACGAAATCGTTACTAAAACAATTGTATATAAAGCAAATGCTCTTGCTATAAAATATACAGACGCTATTATAGTTCCTGTTATAAATGACACACAAGAGCTGCCCGACATAGAAGCAGTTCAAAGAGATTGGTTTAGATCCATAAGAGACATAAGATAAAAACAGCTTTTCTACTAATTCTCAAATAGCAATCAGTCTATTTCCTAATGTCGGAGGTTGTCACCGTTGCCCCAAACCTACTTGGCACGTTTCCCAGGAGGATACATAGGCACAGGCTCCACATTATCCCACTCGGCGACAATTTTGCGATGTTCGACTTCGGGGTTATGTGCAAGATTGATACAATCTACACGATGAATGATTATTCCCCTGCCTCGTGATACATAGCCGATTATTTGTTCGCCGGACGCGGGAGAACAGCAGCGGGCAAAACGTATCATCATGTTTTTTTCATCTTCGATACGTACTTTTAAAACTGATGCCGGAGGATGAGCCATGCTTTCTGTGTGGGCTTTTTTGGCAGGAATAGGCGCAGTAACGTGAGTTTCATGTCCAGCTTTCTTTTTTGCATCTCCCGTTTTATCTTTATCGGCGCTGTGAAATTCGTCATTTTTTGTGAGCCACCAGCGTATCTTGCTTCGGGCTTTAGAAGATTTGACGTACTCCAACCAGCCAAAATGCGGATGAGCAGAAACAGCAGTAAGGATTTCCACAACTTGCGTATTTTCCAACTGCGATTTTAGGGGGATAATATGACCGTTGGCTTTTGCGCCTACACAGCGTTCGCCGATGTCTGTGTGTATGTGATAGGCAAAATCTATCGGTGTTCCGCCTTTCGGAAGCTTGATAACTTTACCCTGAGGAGTAAACACATAAATACTTTTTCGTGTTATTTCCTGTTTGATCCCATCCAGCAATGATGATGATTCGCCTGTTCCCTCATCGTTCCGATTCAAACTCTTAAGCTTATTTACAATACCGATTTCCTCAGGCGCTTCTAAATCATGAGAAGAACCCGAACCTTTTTTGTATAACCAGTGACTGGCAATCCCATGTTCCGCAATTTGGTGCATCTCGGCAGTGCGAATTTGTATTTCTAACAATTTTCCTTCTTCGCCGAAACTTTGCTCTGAAATCTCCTGCCCTGAATCCCAATCTTTGCCAATCATTACCGTTGTGTGCAAACTCTGATAACCATTAGATTTAGGCCTTGCAATATAATCCCTGAAAGTGCCGTTTCCGGGCTGTCCAAGCCGATGAACAAGACCTAATAGCGTATAACAATTATCAACGCTGTCGCAAATTATCCGCATTCCTGCCAAGTCGAAAATTTCATCTACGGTTTTATTGCGTTTTCTCATCTTCATATATACCGAGTAAAAATGTTTGGCACGGCTTTTAACTTCAACATTGATTCCCATTGTTTTTGCTTCCGTCTTTATGGTTCTTTGCGCATAATCCAAAAATTTATTACGCTGATCGAGCTTCTCGGAAACTATTTCTTTTATTTGCTGAAAAGTTTCCCTGTTAAGAAACTTCAAAGAAAGATCCTCCATCTCGTTTTTCATCCACGAAATTCCAAGACGATTAGCAAGTGGTGCGTAAATGTCCAAACATTCGCGCGCTGCGGTTTTTCTTCCTTCACCTAACGAAGAATCAAGAATACGCATGGAGTGCAGCTTTTCTGCCAGCTTGATGAAAACAATACGAATATCATCAGCCAATACCAAAAGCATATTCCTGATGTTTTGCGCTTCCTGAACTGTTCGATTGTTTGTTTTGAGACTGTCGATTTTTTTTGCCCCGTAAACCAGAAGGGAAACATCAGCACCAAATTGTTCAGACAAAGATTCCGGCAAAGTTGGCTTTGCCAGCAAAGCCGACTTTGCTGGCAAAAGGCGAATTAACGCTGCGATGATTGTGTCCGTATCAAGGCCGAGATCCAGCAAAATGAAAGCAACACCGGCAAAATTTTCAGTACCGTCGGAGTGAGCTTGCGCTAATTCAAACGCTTTTAGAATACGCTCTTGATCATCGCTGGGAAAAGACGATAGTTTCTCCGCTAAAACCGGGGACTCTTTTTTCAATTTCATATTTTAAGCTCCTCCAGTTTACTGATTTTATCACAAGTTTATGCTTGTTTCAATTCAACCACTCTGCAAGCACTTTTACAACCTCAGCCATATTGATAGGTTTGCCCAAGTGTCCGTTCATTCCGGCAGCGCGGCATTTATCAACATCTTCTTTAAATACGTTAGCTGTCATTGCGATAATCGGTATTTTGACAGCTTTTTCCGACCCCAACGCCCTGATCATTTGCGTGGCTTGAAGTCCGTCTACCACGGGCATTTGCATATCCATTAGAATCAAATCATAACGATTTTCATCTTTGATAAATGTTTCTATGGCATCCTTTCCGTTTTGCGCCGTTACAACTTTCAGGTTTATATTCTCCAAGAGTATTTCCGCTATCTCAAGATTTGCTTCGATGTCATCAACAAGGAGTATAGTTTTTCCTGTGAAGTCGATGTCACATCCAACTTCAGAGGTATCTTTCACTGCGGTCAATTTTTCGGGATCTGATATTGGAAGACTTATAGTAAAAATAAATTCGGAGCCGTGCCCTTTTTCGCTTTCCACCCAAATCTCGCCGCCCATTATTTCAAGCAGACTTTTTGAAATCACAAGCCCAAGCCCGCTGCCGCCAAACTTGCGGGAGATTCCTGCTTCAGCCTGCTGGAACACTTTGAACAACATGGACTGTTCTTCTTGGGTCATGCCGATTCCTGTGTCTTTTACAGAAACCCGAATCGTGCAATTGTTGTCCCACTTTCTTAAAATTTCCGCCGACAATGTAACTTCGCCTTTCTCGGGAGTAAACTTTACAGCGTTTGAAAGAATATTTGTTATTATCTGCGCAAGACATCTGTCATCACCGTATAAATAATCCGGAATTTCCGAATCTATGTTAACTGAAAAACGTTGATTCTTGTCGTTCATGCGTACGGCAGCAACGCTTATAACCTTGTCGATCATTTCCGAAAAAGAAAAATCCACAAGAAACAGCTCTATTTTGCCCGCCTCAATTTTTGAAATATCTAAAATATCGTTGATTATTCCAAGCAGATGATTGGAAGCTATTTGTATTTTTTCAAACGCCGTGTTTTTTCCGTTGCTGCTTGCGTCTCTTTTTCCGATAGTCGTCATGCCGATTATCGTGTTCATCGGTGTTCTTATTTCATGGCTCATATTGGAAAGAAAATTGCTTTTTGCCCGGCTTGCCGCCAATGCTTCTTCCCGTGAACGTTTAAGGTCAGTAACATCGTGGAACATAAGCATGGTTCCGCTGCTTTTTTCTTCTTCGTCTTTCATGGGAACAATAAGCCCGGCAAAATCTACTTTGTCTTCACCAAAACTAAAACTGACATCAAGGGAAAGTGAAATGTTGGTAAGGGTAACATTTTTTGTTTGCGTCAATAGCTCTTCGTGAGCAAGAGTATCCATGAAAGGCTCAAGAACATCCGATAACAAGTGTCCCAAAACATCAGACGGCCTTTTAAACCTTGCCATTTTAATAAAATAATCTGTGCAGAACTCAACCCTGTCCGCCTGATTTAAAAACAAGATGATACTGGGGGAATTGACAAGAAGAAGCGCCAGATAACGCTCCCTTTCACGTTGAACAAATGTACTTGCTCTTTGCTGATTCAAAACTGTGGTGTAGGCAATTTTTTCTTGTTTTATAGCGTTTTTTAAATACGTAACTTCACGGGTTAACTTACGATTTTCACGTCTTAACTCGTTAATTTGTTCGTCAAAAGTTTTTTCTAAATTCTCACCCAAAATTTTTCACCTCGATATTCTGCAATCATTATTTTTACAATATGCAGGCACAGAAGGTATAATTATGAAAACGATTGTGAAGTTTTCCATCGGCTCCGGGCATTGGGCATATTTCTCCGCCCGAATAACCCATCATAAACGGCAGACCGCTTTCTCCAAGCTTTTCTGTTAAAAGTTGAAGCTCACTTTCCTGGTTTGGCGCAAGCATTATGTAGCGAGTAACGCATGGCAAAAGAAGCGTTGCCTGACGATTGGAGAGTGCCAATATTTCTTTAAGACCTGTTTCCGCCGATTCAAAAATACCATCCGCATCAATACTGCCCACAGCAAAAGATGTGCCTACAGGCATTTCACCGCCGGTAAGCACCGAACCATCGTCAAACAGCGTGTAAAAACCAAGTGCGACAGGTTCCGCACTATCACCGTAATACACCATTAAAGGCGTTGTGGTAATATTTTCCTTTGTAATCACAAGCCCGATATTTTTTAAAAATTCGAGAATAGGCGTATCGTTAACTTCCCGCAGAATAGAGCCTTCGCTTTTTGTAATGATGGCACGGTTATTGGAAATGTTACGCTCAGGGATGGAAGAAACAACAAATTTGGGTTTAATCGGCCCGTTCAAAAACATCATTGCAACCCCGGCAGACAGGTATTTGCCGTTACAAATCGTTTGCACTTTTTCATAGTTAAAATCAACATTGTTGGTTATTGAACCCCATATAGGGATTCCTCCGACGGCTTTATCCATAGCGTCAACTACTTCATAACCTGCCACATCTCTTATGTACGGCATAAATGACAGAATCAACCCTGGATCATCGTTTACATCATTGCGCATAACTTTATAGAGTTTGTCTACTTCGTCTATGTAATTCTCTTTGTTAATCCCATTTGTCATTCCGGCTTTAAAGCTTACATCATCACTTGTCAGAACGGTAAGTGTAAGATCAAAAAGCCCATACCCATTTGCACAAGCGCCAGCCATGCTGGTCATACCAATAACATCAAACGGCAGCATTTTGCAAAGCTCGCTTATCAATCCGCTTTCAAAAAAATCAATATGACAGAAAATAATACCACCAGAATTTTTTTTAAGGACAGAAAAATCAATCTGGCTCTTAATCTCCTCAATAGCCAAATCAAGCTCATCTACTTCGGATGTTCGGGCAACATACATATTAATCATTGTCATATCTCCTTTCTTTCAATCATGCCATAAAAATTTTTAAAATACAACAGAATAGATCGGTCAAAACACCAACAAGGGCAAAATATCCACAGCTTTTGGCGGGCAGCCCTTTACATAGGTTTCAAAACCACACGTGCAATTTCCAATTCCAATAGCATTGCCGCTGCCGCCTTTCCCCTTGAAGCCCTGTCCGATACAAAGCTTTCTGCCTTGCGAAAGTTTACCGCCGTTACGGTGCAATGCAAAAACAAGAGCGGCATAACA
>WQWD01000076.1 GCA_009785545.1 Treponema sp.
ATCCAAAAATCTTTTACACAATATTCTGACTATTCAAGAAAAGTAAACAGCGAAACGCTTGGAGCCGTTGAAAGAACCGAAAACCCTGAACGTCTGGCAAATCTTGTTTGTAACACCATACATCTAAAAACAGAAAGAAAACTGGAATTGCTCAGAATATCGGATACAAGAAAAAGGCTTCATAAAATTCTTGAAACACTTGAGCGTGAAAACCAAATCTACAGTATCCAAAAAAACATTTCCGGTAAAGTCAAAAGCCGCATGGACAAACGCCACCGTGAATATATCCTTAACGAACAGCTAAGAGAAATCAACAAAGAACTTGGAAAGGATAAAATAGAAGATGAGTTTGTTCTTTTGGAAAATCGCATAAAAGAAAAAAATCCCCCCGCCGAAGTTTTGGAAAAAACAAATAAAGAAATAAAAAGGCTGAAAAAACTTCAGCCGCTCTCTCCCGAAGCCGCTGTTTTACGAACCTATCTTGAATGGATAGCCGACTTGCCATGGAGTAATTTCTCGGCAGATTCCGGCGACCTTAACGAAGCCGAAAAAATCCTGGATCAGGATCATTTTGGTATGCAAAAAGCTAAAGATCGCATTATTGAGTTTATTGCTGTGCGGCAGTTAATTTGCGGTGAGGAATTAACAAAAAACAAAGAACAATCAAATCTGCAGCTTGAAACAGCGGACAGTGAAGAAATAACAATTAATAACGAACAAATGCCGGAGAATTCGGATTCTCCAGAAGAAAATAACGATTATGTTGATAGTGATTCTCCGTTAACTGTTCCTTCGATCAAGGGGCCAATTCTTTGTTTTGTTGGTCCTCCCGGCACGGGAAAAACAAGTTTGGGGAAATCTGTCGCTCGTGCTTTAGGGCGTGAATTTGTGCGTATTTCGCTTGGCGGGGTGCGTGATGAAGCTGAGATTCGCGGGCACAGGAAAACCTATGTCGGTGCGCTGCCGGGCAAGATTTTACAATCAATGAAAAAAGCGCAGACTGTAAACCCTGTATTTTTGTTAGACGAAATCGACAAACTTTCCGGCGATTTCCGGGGCGATCCGGCATCGGCTCTGCTCGAAGTTCTCGATCCCGAACAGAATGCGGCTTTTGTCGATCACTATCTGGAAGTGCAATATGATCTTTCAAAAGTAATGTTTTTAACGACTGCAAATTCGCTTCATACAATTCCGTATCCTCTGCTTGATCGTATGGAAATAATCGAAGTTCCCGGTTACGGTGAAAACGAAAAATTGAGTATCGCCAAACAATTTTTGGTTCCAAAAGAGTTACGCAATAACGGTCTTGCCTCCGCAAATGTTGTTTTCAGGGATGATACATTAAAAGACATTATCCGCTATTGGACAATGGAATCCGGCGTGCGCAGCCTTGAACGTGAAACAGATCGGTGTATCAGGCGAATTGCCAGAGATGCCGTAAACAAAGGTTACGGTAAAGACAAACCTGTCAGCGAATTTAAAATGACAGTGAAACCTGCCAATTTAGAAAAACTGCTTGGCAGAAAAAAACACAAACGTGATTTAGTATACAGAGAAGCTCGTGTCGGCGTAACGTACGGTCTTGCATGGACAGAATACGGCGGAACAATGCTGCCTGTAGAAACCATCAGATATGACGGAATTGGTGAGCTTCTGATAACGGGAAATCTCGGCGATGTAATGAAAGAAAGCGCCCGTATCGCCATGTCCTATCTTCGCAGCGCCGGCACAAAATACAACTTTGATGTCAAAACTCTGGCAAAGTCTGATTTTCACATTCACGTTCCCGAAGGCGCAATTCCCAAAGACGGCCCTTCCGCAGGTATCACCCTTGTCTCATCTTTGCTCTCGACTCTTTGCAAAGTGCCGCCTATCTCCTGCATTGCCATGACAGGGGAGCTTACCCTCACAGGTCGTGTACTTCCAATCGGCGGATTAAAAGAAAAACTGCTTGCCGCTATCAGAAACGGAATGGAGACAGTGCTTCTCCCTGCCGACAATCGTGAACACTGGGACGAACTGGATAAAGAGATACGCTCTTCGATCAAAGTTGAATTTGTTCAAACGGCGGAAGATGTTTTTGCGAAGTTGTTTTCTGAGGAAATTCTGAAGAAGGCTAAGCCTTAATTAGTGTCGTCCATAAAGTGGTTCTTTATGGACGACACTTTGTATTTTCTCCCCTTTTTTGCAAAAAGGCTACGAAAATACGTCTTTTAAGGAAGTCTGTCTAAAATGCTCTGCATTTATAGACAGACTCTAATTAAGAAGTTCGATAGCCCCATTTTTCATCACCGCGATCCTGTCGCAAAGATATTCAACAGCATCTTTGTTATGCGAAATAAATATCATGGTCAAACCCATGTTTTTGTGCAGTTCGTAAAATAAATTGAGAATTTGCGCACCCGATGACACATCAAGTGAGCTGATAGCTTCATCAGCGATTAAAAGACTTGGCTGAATGATTAAAACACGCCCGATACAAACTCGCTGCTTCTGACCGCCGGATAATTCATGGACATAACGTGATTTGTAAGAGGGATCAAGCCCAATGCGCAGAAGCATTTCGTCAATTTTTTGTGTGCGTTCTTTGGCGGAAAAGAGCTTGTGAATAACGAGCGGTTCTTCCATCAGCCAGCCTATTTTTTTTGTTGGATTCAATGAAGCGCCCGGATCCTGAAAAATCATTTGAATCTGAGCGGAGTTAAAATTGTATTTTTGTCCGTTGAGTGAAATTTCACCGTCATAATCTATAAGCCCTAAAATGCAGCGGGCAAGGGTTGTTTTTCCGCAGCCGGATTTGCCCGTCAGCCCAAAGATTTCTCCTTTTTGCAGTTCCAAATTAATGTTTTTTAGAACAGGTTTTCTTTTAACCTTTCCCAATATGCCGAATGTGCGGCCGGTATAAACATTCGAGACATTTTTAATGGATAGAAGGGGCGGTTGAGATAAATTTTCACACGGAGGTACAGAGATCGCAGAGATATGTGTGTCGTCTGAAAAATTATATTTATCCGCCATTCTGCTCTCCTGTTTCAGGGAAATGACAAAACACTTTTCCATCTCTGATTTTTGTTTCCGGCGGGAAAGCCTTATTGCAAATATTTTGAGCTTTGGGACAACGGGGAGCAAAAGGGCAGCCTGAAAATCGATCTTCGATTGAGGGAACTTTTCCGCTGATACTGTCAAGCGGCTTGCCTCGTTTATTTTTTTCGGGCAAAGCGTTTATAAGAGCTCTGGTATACGGGTGGAAAGGAGAGTTGATTATGCTGTTTGGCGTAACGCTGCTTTCTTCGATTATTTTTCCGGCATACATAACAAGATAGCGGCTGCAAAATTGCCGTATAATCGAAAGATCATGCGATATGATAAGAAGTGATGTTTTATAATTGCAATTCATTTCCAGAAGAAGTGCAAGAACACGCTGCAGGCTTTCTTCATCAAGAGCGCTTGAAGGTTCGTCGGCTAACAAAAGTTTAGGGCGGCAAATTGCGGCGATTGCTGTCATCACTCGCTGGCACATTCCGCGCGAAAGCTGATGAGGATAAGTCTCAAAAATTTTTTGCGGCTCATCAAACCCAAGAGAAAAAAGTAAATCTAACGCTAATTGTTTTACTTCGTTTTCTTTTTTGTTTTCCTTAAGAACAAGCGCTTCTGTAATTTGTTTTCCTGTTTTCATCAGCGGATTAAGCGACTGCCGAACTTCCTGGAAAATCATTCCAATTTCGCTTCCTCTGACACGGCATAGCTCTTTTTCGTTTATCCGTGTTAAAGATTGTCCGCCGAAATTAATTTCGCCGTTTAGTATTTTAAACCCTTGCGGCAGAAGGTTTGTTATTGCAAGGGCGGTCGTTGTTTTTCCGCAGCCTGATTCTCCCGCAAGCCCTAAAATTTCTCCCTCTTTAATGGAGAAACTTATATTGTCCACGGCTTTGTATGTTTCTTTGCCTTTTTTGATCCCGATGGTGAGATTTTTTACATCAAGTAATATCATTATGCTCTCCGAATGTCAGCTCTGTCTGCCGGCGTATTCCCTGCCCCAACAAGTGAAACGCCAATACTGTCAGCATAATGAAAAAACCGGGGGCAAGAGCGTACCAAGGAGCTGTAAAAAACCAGCCTTGTGCTTCAAAAAGCATACGTCCCCACGAAGGGTGCGGCGGCTGGATTCCCATTCCAAGATAGCTCATCGCCGATTCGGCTAAAATTGCGTTTGAAAGCCCGATAACAGAAGCGGAAAGAAGCGAAGGAGCAAGATTTGGCAGAATGTGAATAAACGTTATGCGAAAAAAACCTGCTCCCATAATTTTTTCCGCCTGAATAAATTCTGAAGATTTGTATTTTAAAGTTCCTGTGCGTATAATGCGGGTGAAACCGGGTATAAATAAAATTAGTAAAGCTATAAAAATACTGAATTGACTGTTATCTAAAACGGCAACAACAAAAAGCGCTATAACTATTCCGGGAAAAGAATTTATTGTATCGATAAAACGCATAACAATTTCCCCTGTAATGCCCCCGATATAACCCGCTATCAGCCCGAGTAAACTGCCAATCGCTGCAGCGCCTGCAACTGTGCATAAGGCAAGGAAAAGCGAATTTCTGCCGCCTGCCATGATACGTGAAAAAATATCTCTGCCAAAGTTGTCCGTTCCCAATAGGTGGTTTGTGTCGGGAGGTTTAAGGCGGATAGAGTAATCAATTTCGTTGTAATTATGAGGAACCCAAATAAAACTAAGAAGCGATATAGAAACAATCAAAATGCCGATTACGGCTCCTATTTTAAATTCAAGAGGCATTTTCATCGTATTTCCTTTGTTATTCTGATTCTGGGATCGATGATCATGATAAAAACATCAGCTAAAGAATTTGCTATTACAACAAGTGACGCAATATAAACCATTAAAGTTTGAATTAACGGATAATCTCTTGACGTTATTGCGGCGATCAAAAGTCTGCCAATTCCCGGAATTGAAAAAACCTGCTCAATAATTATACTGCCGGAAAAAATTTCAGCAATTATCATTGCAAGCATGGTAACCGAAGATAAACTGGCATTTTTTAATACATGACGGCGAAGAATATAAAGACGGCTCATTCCCTTGCTGCGGGCTGTTCTTACATAGTCGCTTTGCAGTTCGGCAAAAATAGCACTTCTTAAAAATTTTGTTAATATCGCAGCGTTTGGAATTGCTATTGCCAGAGCCGGAAAAAAAAGATAACCTAAAAATCCAAAAAAGTTTTCGTTGTAATCGACAAAAGCGCCGGGAGTAAAAAGCCTGAAAATAAAACCAAAAATAAAAATGAATAATAGACCCAGAAAAAATCCCGGAGTGCTGACTCCTGCCGCTGTAAAAATATTTACGATAGTGTCAACGATACCGCCTTTCCGTTTTACGGTTAAAAGCGAAAGCGGTAATGAAATCAAAATTGTAAGAATAAGCGAAAAAACCGCAAGAGATATTGTTACAGGGAGGCGCTGTGCGATAAGCGAAGAGATTGATTCTCCCCTGAATGTAAACGAGTATCCTGTGTTCCCTGACAAAAAATTAAATAACCAGTCAAAATAGCGGATAAATATATTTCTGTTAAGCCCCATTTCTTCACGTATCTGAGCTAATTGTTCGGCAGATGTGTCCATTCCGGCAAAAGAAATTGCCGGGTCTCCTCGTATTACGCTAAAAAAAAGAAAACACACAATAGAGACGAGAAAAACTGTAAGTATCGCTATGAGAATTCTTCTCAATAAAAATATCAATTTCCTATTCCGTATATCGACGCAAAGTCAACAACATACAACGGATAATTTAAAACTCCGCCAAATGCGCCTCTTCGTAATACTACATAATGCACAATATCCTGAATAAATACACTTGCTGCTTCCCCGGCGATAATTTTTTGCGCTTCTCTGTAAAGCTGATTTCTGACACTGGAATCTGTTTCTGTTAACATAGAAGCGTATACTCTGTCAAAATCTTCGCTGGCGAAATTGATAAAATTGCTTGAGTTTTCTGAATGGTATCGTGATAAAAAACTTCTTGCAGAAACAACCCGGCTGTCAATTGAAATTACGGTTGCCTGATAATTTCGGTCACGATGAATATCAGAGAGCCATGTTGACCAATCAACAAGCCTGATAGTTGCTTGTATTCCGATTCTGTTAAGCTGGTTTGTTATTACTTGAGCGGTATCAACGTGCATTCCATAATTGGAAGGGGCGGCGATCTCAAAGCTGATTTGATTGCCGCCGTAAAAGCCCGCCTGTGCGAGATATTCAAGCGCCCTTTGCGGATTATGCACATAACCAAGATTGCTCTCGAAATATTCGGTTAACCCGGGAATTACCGGGCTGCCGGAATGAGAACCGCTCCCAAAAAAAGCGGCATTAATTATTTCTTGTACGTCAATTCCGTAGCTGATTGCCCTGCGTACACGAACATCATCAAAAGGCGCACGGGCATTATTCAGCGCTAAAACCTGTACCGCCGATGAATTATTGTGAAAGGCGTAAAAATCTCTTTGGTTAAGCTGCGCAACATACGCTCCTGTAAGATTCGCTCCATCAATATTTCCTCCGCGCAAAGATGTCATCATTGCTTCGAAATTTGCGAAAAACACAATTGTTACTTTTTCCAGTGATGGTATTTCTCTCGGCGGATCAAGAAATCTCTGCCAATAATAATCGAACCTTCTTAAAACAAGCTCTCTTTGTGTCGTATAACTTTCAATAAAAAACGGCCCTGTGCCGATAACAACTCTTTCACGATTTGTATTGCCAGCTTGTATAATTCCGACAGTTAAAAATGGAAGGAAATAGGGATCGGGAGAATTTAAAATAATTTTTATTTGGTTTTCGCCGTAAATCAGCACTTCATTTATTCTGTTAAGCCCGATAAACTCATTTGCGATTGCTGTATCAAGACTAAACTTGACATCTTCGGCAGTTACAATTGAACCGTCATGAAAACGCACTCCTTCCCGCAGCGTAAAAGTGTAAATAAGGAAGGCAGGGTCAATTGTCCATGATTCGGCAATGGCGGGCATAAAAGTTCCGTCGGGGTTTGGTTTGACAAGTCCTTCAAAAACATTAAAAAGTATACTTCTGCCGTCGGCTGTGTTTCCGGGACTAAGCGGATCGAGTGTTCTTGGTTCTGAGGTAAATCCGTAGCGTAATTGTGTGGGTCTTTCTCTGTTTTGTTCACGGGCACAACCGGGGAATATAAACATAATTGGCAAAATTGCCGAGATTAACGTTAGTGTAAGGAGCGTAGTTTTAAAGTATTTCATAGAGTCTCCAAAATGTATTATAAAGAAAAATATGTATGGAATCTATATGCCGAATTGCCGCATCTGCAAAAGGCTTAATTCACATTGCGTCTCCTCTATTCATATCCGGTTCATAGCCGGCGTTAATGATTTTTTGTTTTAAAAGAGCGAGGTTTTCCGCAGCTTCAGGGCCTCCGTAAGCTTTATTGTCGTAAATAGCGTAAAGTTTTTTAACGTCAGGCGGCGACAGATTCGGCATGACTACGTTTGCTCCGGCTTTCAGCGCAAGTTCTCTGCCGTTATGTGCAATTGAACCCATTGCTGTTGTTGCAGGAATCAACGCTTTTGGCAAAAGAATGCGTGTAATGGCAAGCATTTTTAGGCAGAGAGTGAGGTTTCCATGCGGGTATTCACTGAAGGGCGTATCTTTTTGCGGGATAAAAGGGCCGATACCAACCATTTGCGGCTGAAGTTCTTCTAAAAAGCGAATATCTGCCAAGAGCGTCAGCGGTGTTTGGTGAGGGCTTCCAACCATAAAACCTGCTCCTACCTGAAAGCCGATTTTTTTCAGAGACCAAAGGCAGCGTTTGCGGTCAGCTAAGTTTTGCGAAGGCGGGTGCAATAAAGCGTAATGCTTTTCGTCGGCTGTCTCATGGCGAAGAAGATAGCGGTTAACGCCGGCACGGGAAAAAAGTTCATAATCGCTCTCGTGACGCTCGCCAATGGACAAAGTAATTGCGTGGTCGGGAAATTCCTGTCTTATGGCGCTGACAATTTCTGTGACACGTTTTGTAGAAAACCACGGGTCTTCGCCTCCTTGTAAAACAAAAGTTTTTAGACCGAGCCTGTCTCCCGTGCGGCAGCAGTTAAGTATTTCATCAAGTGAAAGGCGAAACCGCTCCAATTTTGTATTGGAACAGCGAATCCCGCAGTAATAACAATCACACTTACAGTGATTTGTAAATTCGATAAGCCCTCGGATGAATACGCTTTTGCCGTAATGTTCTTCACGCACTTTACGGGCTTGAGCAAAGAGGGCTTCTATGTCGTTTTGATTTTCAGTTTTGATGAAATGAATTATTTCATCGTCATTAAAAAACACGGTGTCGTTGGTATTATTAAACATAAAAATCTCTTTCGGCTCCCGTGCGAATCCTTTCTAAACATTCAATTGTTTTTTCTCGTATTGTTTCATTGGCAATATGGTGGATTTCTTTTTTGATAATAACATTTGCTTTTTCTTTGAAAGAGTCATCTCCGTAATCCATCGCATATTCGCTTAGTGTCATGAGTGCGTTGGGCAGGCAGACGTTTCCAATTTCGCCGGATTTGGCAAGCAGCATGAATCGGTCGCCGGTTCTGCCGCCGCGGTAACAGGCAGTGCAGAAACTTGGAATATAACTGTCGTTCATGATCTCCTCCATGATAGAAACAGCGCTTCTTTCATCGTTTACCAAAAATTGTGGATTTGTTTTTTCGTTTTTCTTTTGCTTGATGTATCCGCCAACTTCTGTATTTGAGCCTGCGCTGATTTGTGATATTCCCAACCGTAAGAGTTCTTTTCGCATAACGCCGCTTTCTCTTGTCGAGAGGATCATGCCCGTAAAAGGAACCGCTATGCGCAAACAGGCAACAATTTTTTTGAAAGTTTCGTCATCAACCAAATTGGGAAAATTGTTTATGTTCATTCCTACGGCAGGACGGAGGCGGGGAACAGAAATAGTGTGAAAGCCAACATTGTATTTTTTTTCCAGATGTTCGTTGTGCAGTAATAGTCCAATAGTGTCAAAATACGGATCGGCAAGCCCAAAAAGAACGCCGCCTCCAACATCGTCAATGCCTGCGTCTTGCGCACGGTCAAAGGCATTCAAATGCCATTCGTAATTTTTTTTGGGACCTGCAAGATGTACTTGGTTGTAGGTCGGCTCGTGGTAAGTTTCCTGAAAAAGTATATATGTGCCAATACCTGCGTTTTTAAGCCTGCGGTAGTTTTCGGTTGTTGTAGCCGCAATGTTGACATTAACTCGGCGAATTTCTCCGTTTTCAAATTTCATATCATAAATAGTTTTAATACATTCAAGGATATAGTCTATCGAACATTCTGAATCATCTTCGCCTGCCTCAAGCGCAAGCCGCTTGTGCCCCATCATTTCGAGTATTTTTACCTCTTCACGTAATTCGTCCATAGTTAGTTTTTTTCGTTCGAATTTATGGTTTGAATTAAAACTGCAATAACTACAGCGGTTTATGCAAAAATCTGATACA
>WQWD01000077.1 GCA_009785545.1 Treponema sp.
ACTTTGTCGCCTTCGGTGACTGCAACTTCCCTCATGTTGTCGCCAAAGCGAATCACAACAGAATCTTTTCCGTCTTTTAGAGCCGCAGCAGAGCGCATCCAAATATCGATCTTCGCACGCACATTTTTATCTTGCCAAAAACCGGCAACCACTTTGCGGGGCAGACGCATTCGTGCGTGAATATGACCATGTTCACGGTCGCCGTGGGCGGCTTGGTTGAGGTTCATAAAATCCATATCAATCGAAGCCCACGGAATATCACGGTTGTATTGGGTGTGTAAATGCAATAAAGGTTTGCGGTTCATTGCCAAACCCTGTATCCACATTTTTGAAGGAGAAAATGTATGCATCCATGTGATAATGCCTGCACAATTTTCCGCCGCATTGGCTTCCTCAAAAAGCCAACGAATCATCTGCGGAGTTATTGCTGTGGGCTTTAACACCACAGTGCCGGCAATCATCGGGTCTTTGTTAAATTCATCTGTCATTATTTTGGAATGTTCAGAAACTTTTTTAAGCGTCTCTTCTCCGTATAAATCCTGACTTCCAACTATAAACCAATATTCAAACTTCTTTAGATTCATTGATGTCTCCTTTTGCCTTGTTGATTTCATTGTACAGTCTTTACACATTAAAAAACAATATATATACTAACAAACATCATGAATTATTCACAAAACTTTATACCGACACTCAGGGAAGTTCCCGCCGACGCCGTAATTGCCAGCCACAGACTCATGTTCCGTGCCGGGCTTATCCGCAAACTTGCCAACGGGCTTTTCGCCTATCTGCCGTTGGGGCTTCGATCTTTTCGCAAAGTAGAAAAAATCATAAAAGAAGAAATGGACGCAGTTGGCGCTCTGGAAATAAAACCGCCCGTAGTCCAGCCGGCGGAACTCTGGAAAGAATCAGGACGCTGGGACGCAATGGGTCAGTCTCTCTTGCGTGTCAAGAATCGCCTCGACCATGATTTTATCGTCTCCCCCACTGCTGAAGAAGCATTTACAGCTCTCGTGCGTGATGAGCTTTCAAGCTACCGCCAACTGCCGCTGACGTTATATCAAATCAACACAAAATACCGGGACGAAGTCCGCCCACGCTACGGAGTGATGAGAGGGCGTGAGTTTACAATGAAAGACGCTTATTCGTGGCACGAAAACGAAAACAGCCTTGACAAAACTTATCAGGAGATGGGGCAAGCCTACAGGCGTATTTTCAAACGCTGCGGACTTACAGTGCTTCCAGTTAAAGCCGATTCGGGAGCGATGGGCGGCAGCGGCTCGGAAGAATTCATGGTAGAAAGTGAAGTCGGCGACAATACATTGATCCTTTGCAAATCTCAAACGCAAGGTTTGTGCGACTATGCCGCCAATGTGGAAAAAGCTTCATGTAAAGCAGATTTTGCCGGGATAATGTCAATCGAAGAAGCGAAAACCGCCGCCGCAAATACACCGGCTTTTGAAAAAATCGATACGCCCAATGTAAAAACAATTGATGAACTTTGCAGCTTTTTAAATGCCGAGCCTAAAACATTTATTAAAACGCTGATTTACCGTGCGGAAAATGTTGAGCTAGACCTTTCATCAATTCCAAGCTGCGCCAAACTTGAGCGAAAGAAACCTTCACCTGACGCACCGGCAGTATACGCCGAGGTATTCTTCGCTGCGGCAATTCGAGGCGACCTTGACGTAAACGAAGTGAAGCTCGCAGCAATCCTCAAAGCCAGCGAAGTAACACTTGCCTCCGATACCGATGTTGTCCGCTTGACCGGCGCTCCTGTAGGTTTTGCCGGCCCTATCGGCTTGACTACCCTGCCCCTCGTTATCGACCACAGTGTTACTGTGATGAACAACGCTGTAACAGGCGCACTTGCAAAAGACCTTCATTACAAACACGCCGCCTACGGCAGAGACTTTGAAGCTTGGCTGGTAGATGACATTCGCACCGTAAAAGCAGGAGATACTTGTATTATCTGCGGCAGTGAGCTATACACAAAAATGGGCAATGAGCTGGGGCATATTTTCAAACTCGGTTACAAATACACACGCTCCATGAATGTAAGTTATCTTGACGTTAACGGGAAATCGCAAACGCCGACAATGGGCTGTTACGGAATCGGAGTTGATCGTACACTTGCTTCTGTCATCGAGGAACACCATGACGAAGCGGGAATTATCTGGCCTGTGTCGCTCGCCCCGTATCACATAACAATCATACCGATCAAATACGATGGTGCGGTGAAAGAGGCGGCGGACAAATTGGCAGACCAATTGACAGCCGCCGGAATCGAAGTCCTTCTTGATGATCGAAACGAGCGTCCCGGAGTAAAGTTTAACGACGCCGATTTAACGGGTATTCCTTATCGGGTTGTAATCGGCGATAAGGGGCTTGGGCAAGAAGTTCCTCAAGTAGAAGTTAAATCCCGCAAAGAGAAGGAAACTTTTATGGCAGACTTGGACAAAGCCGCAGAAGAACTAACACAGAAGATACACAAAGAACTAACACTGTTAAGCGGCTGTTAAATGATTGTTTATCGAGGCAATTGCAAAACTTCAGTTTTTGCAATTGTTTCTTTAAAAAAGGCAATTTTGTAGCCCTTGGGCGAAAAATTGCAGAGCCTCTGCAAAACTAACCGAGTTTTGCAAGAGGCACATCAACTGAGGTTTTCCCAAAACGCTAACATAATTCGATTTGGTTTTGGGAAAACTTCAACTACAAGCCCAATGCTTTTTTAAAACTTACTGCTATTTCGTCAACCATTGGGCTTGCGTCAATGTCGAGTAACAGACCTTTTTCACGGTAAAAATCGATTAAAGGCGCTGTCTGCTCACGGTAAACTTCGAGGCGTTTTTGAACGGCTTCGGGTTTATCATCATCACGGATGTAAACTTCACCGCCGCAATGATCGCAAACATCTTCTTTGGAAGGTTTGTTGAAAATAGCATGAAAATTAAAACCGCACATTCGGCAAACTCTTCTTCCTCCAAGTCTCTCTAAAACGCCTGAATCGGGAATATCAAAATTTATTACTTTGTCTATCGTTGAAAAAGTTTCCAAAGCCTGCGCCTGCGGAATTGTCCGTGGAAAACCGTCAAGAATAAAACCATTTTTAACGTCGTCCTGCGTCAGACGTTCTTTTACAAGCTCAATTGTGGTTTCATCATCAACGAGTTTTCCGGCATCTATGATTGCTTTAACTTTAAGACCTAACGGGCTTTGAGCAGCTATCGCAGAACGAAAAATAGAACCTGTGCTGATTTGCGGTACATTGAGAATTTCTACAGCTTTAACGGCTAAAGTGCCTTTGCCTGCTCCCGGCGGACCTAAAAAAATTAACTTCATGTTTTTCTCCTTGTTATGTTGTTATTTGTCGTTATTTTCTTTTTTATCAAGATGATTTTGAAGCGAGTCAATATTTGTTTTTAATTTTTCACGGATTTTTAATAACGAATGCTGCAAATCGCCTATTTCGTCATTATTGAATTTATTTACATCGACATTATAATCGTTTGCCGCAAGAGCGTTCGCCATTTTTATCATGTTTTTCATGGGGATAGTAAACTTTTTATATGTAAATACAATTGTTACAAAAGCCGCAAAAAGAAACATCAATACGCTAAAAAATATCAAACTTGTAATAAAAATATTTATTTGCGAAAAAATTACCGCAGTTGGAATTATTGTAACAAGCACCCAGTCGGAATACGGTATTTTAGATGAATAAATAAAATAATTTTGATCTGTACTAAAAAAATTATAGTGTTCCAATACAGAAACACGGTGTTTTTCCATATTTTTTTCGTCAAAAAAATCATGATTCATAATTGCATAAATATTTTCATGTGTAATAAATTTTCCGTTTGAGTTTATAATATAAACTTCCTGAAGCGGAAAATTTCGCATAGCGTTTATAATATCGTGCAGAACATTTACAGTTACATCCATGGCAATAACGCCTATGTCATTGTGTGCGTCATAAACTGTCATCGAAAGAGTAATAACTATATTTCCAGTATAAACGTCAACGTAAGGCAGGGAAAAAGCAACAGACCCTTGCGCATATTTCGCCGAGGCAAACCATGGACGCCTGGTATTGTCCCAATCATCATAAGGGAGCCGCCCGCTGCCGAAAGCGGCAAACCCGCCCGGGTTATTCCACACGCTGTTACCGGTAAAATAAATGTCAAGTACATTCGGCATACCTCTCATAACATCACCCAAATAACCTGAAATAAGCCACGGCGCAGAGGCGGCGTTCTGCCTTAAAAAATGCGTAACGCCAACCGCAGTATGCTTCAGCGCATTTTCATGTTCTCTTATGTTTGCTACGATCATGTTTCGTGAATGAGCAGCCATTTCTTTTGTGTTAAACGCTGTTAAATCAGTAATAACAGAACGAAGATGGAAAAAAAAGATTACAGACAAAACAAGCTTAACAAAAAGAATCAAAATTAAAGAGAGCGCTGTAAAAGATTTGGCGAAAGATTTCTTTTTACGTTTGTTCATGAACACCCTGTTGTACTGCCGCATGAGTCGCACTTCATGCAAGTTCCGTTTCTTACAAGCGTAAATGATCCGCAGGAAGTACAAGGGTCTCCCTCGTAACCTTTAATGCGAGCCTGAACAATTTTTATTACTTCACTCTCCATTGGATAGGATTCTTCTAAAACTTCTTGTTTTACTAACGTTTGAGCTTTTTCCGCCTGACGAGCTCCCACGCCGCCTTGAGCGGCAAACATTGTTTCGTTAATACGGGAATCTCCACGAAGCTCTCCTCCTTGAGTATATTTTTCAAGAGCTTTGAGTATGTTGCCGGAACTTCCGCCTGAGTGTTTGGTTGATTTCCCTGCCTGCGGGTCTGACACTGCCGTACCCGAAGGTGCTGATACAGAGCCGGCGGAGCCTGCAGGGCTGGCAGAGCCGACGGAACCCGGAGGCGGAACAGAAACTGAGACATTTGGTCTGAAACCTGCGCTTTGTTTTTCGCGCGTTTTTGGGTTTGTTATATCGGCTTCGTTTTTTGTCCCGGTCGCAACAAGGTCTTCGGGTTTTACTTGTCCCAAATCGCTTCGTTTCAGATAACTGATGGCAAGATCACGGAAAACATAATCAATGACACTGGTTGCCATTTTTACATAATCATGGCCTTGCACCATTCCGTTTGGCTCAAAACGGCTGAATGTAAACGCATCGACATATTCCTCAAGAGGGACACCGTATTGCAGACCAAGTGAAACTGTAATAGCAAAACTGTTTAACAAACTTCGGAATGCCGCCCCTTCCTTGTGCATATCAAGAAATATTTCACCGAGGCTCCCGTCTTCGTATTCACCAGTTCTGATAAAAATTGAATGGCCGCCGATTTTTGCTTTTTGCGTGTAACCCATTCTGCGGTTCGGCAAAGGCTTGCGAAGCCCTCGGATATTTGCGGCTTTTCTTCGATCTGAAGCGGCGGCAGGCAGCTCCAATCCTTTTTCAACCTTCATGATAGTGTCGGCTAACGGATCGGTTCCCGGCGCAAAAGTGTTCAGAGGCTGCGAAAGTTTTGAACCGTCACGATACAGCGCCACTGCTTTAAGCCCGTTTTTCCATGAGAGCATATACGCTCCCTTAACATCGTCATAATTCGCCGAGTTGGGCATATTTATTGTTTTGGAAATTGCCCCGGAAATAAAAGGTTGAACAGCAGCCATCATGCCGATATGAGCCGTCCATGTTATTGAACGCTTGCCCTTTTTTCCCGAAGGAGCCGCTGTGTCAAAAACAGCGTAGTGTTCTTTTTTGAGAACTGGAGCGCCTTCTAGCCCCATCGTTCCGCAGGTATACAACTCGGCGTCATCAATGTCCTGAGAACAAAATCCAAGATGTTTAAGAAGGCTAAAACCCTGAAGCGACCATGTAGTTTCAGGTATTTTTAAAGTTTCTTCGACAAATGTTTTTCCCAATATATACGGATTAAAAATACCGTCAAGATTAAGCGCTGTTTTAACGGAGTTTTCCGCAGCGGCAATCGCTTCGGGTGTAAAACCTTTTACTTTAAGCGTCTCGTGATTAATTGCGGGCGCTCCTTTAAAAGTTTTTCTTCCTGTAGCGTACGCAACTATTTCTTCGATGTCTTTAGGCAAATAACCCAAACTTTCAAGGGCGGGAGGTACTGACTGATTTATAATTTTAAAATAACCGCCACCAGCAAGTTTTTTAAATTTGACAAGGGCGAAGTCAGGCTCAATGCCTGTGGTATCGCAATCCATCAAAAGACCAATTGTTCCCGTAGGAGCTATCGCCGTAACTTGCGCATTACGGTAACCATGCGCCTCGCCCAATTCAAGAGCTTTGTCCCAGACTGATTTTGCGGTTTTCAAAAGATACTCAGGGCAATAGGCAGGATCGATTCCCTTGGGAACGGTGTGAAGCATTTCATATTCCGAGTTTTCGGCGTTGTTTACCGCCCGCCTGTGATTGCGAATAACACGAAGCATATCCTCAGCGTTTTCGGAGTAACACTCAAAAGGCCCCAGCTCTTTTGCCATAAGCGCAGACTGAGCATACGCTTCGCCAGAAAGAAGTGCGGAAAGCGCTCCTGCGACAGAGCGTCCTTCCTCTGAATCATAAGCCAAACCCATAAGCATTAAAAGCGTTCCCAAGTTTGCGTAACCCAAACCAAGAGTCCGATATTTGTAAGAAAGCTCCGCTATACGAGGCGAAGGAAATTGCGCCATCACTACGGAAATTTCTAAAATTGTTGTCCAGATGTCGATTGAATGAATGTATCCGTCAACATTAAAGGTTTTAGTTTGTTTATCATAAAGTTGAGCTAAATTTATCGAAGCCAGATTACACGCTGTGTCGTCAAGAAACATATATTCGGAACATGGATTTGAAGCACGAATCTCGCCGCCCTTTGGGCAAGTATGCCAGTCATTAATTGTTGTGTGATATTGAAGACCGGGATCTGCGCATTGCCAGCTTGTTTTTGCAATGTCATTCCAAAGCTTTCGTGCTTTTACGGTTTTGATAACATCTCCGCCCATACGGCTTTTAAGATCCCAGTCAGAGTCGTTTAACACGGCTCTCATAAAATCATCCGTTAGGCGCAAACTGTTGTTTGAGCTTTGCCCCGAAACCGTATTGTAAGCTTCATCATCCCATTGGGTAGAATACAGCGAAATACTAACATCTTCATCACCCTGCTCAAGGCGGCGAAGCTGTTGGTACAAATATGACGGCGGTATTTTATCGGCTAACGCTGAACGCAAAACAGTGGCAAGTTCGTGATTTTTTTCGGCGTTAAATTTGTCATCATGCGGGCCTCGAAAACCTGTAAGCGACCGTTTAATGGCATCAATGTGTTTTTTAAGTATTAAAGAACCTGTTACCATCGAAGCAACTTTTGATTCTTCGCCAGCTTTCCATCCGATATATTTTTCGACATCAGGATGATCGATGTCGAGAGTTACCATTTTGGCGGCACGGCGGGTTGTGCCGCCAGATTTAATCGCCGATGCCGAACGATCTCCTACTTTTAAAAACGACAAAAGGCCTGACGAAACTCCGCCGCCTGAAAGATTTTCGTTAAACCCCCGCAAACGTGAAAAGTTTGAGCCTGTCCCCGAACCGTACTTAAAAAGTCTGGCTTCCCTAGTCCAAAGATCCATGATACCGCCATCGTTTACAAGATCGTCATCTATGGAAAGAATAAAACAAGCGTGAGGCTGAGGGCGTTTGTAAGCGCTGTCGGATTTGGCTACCTGCTTTTTATCGGGGTCGTAGTAAAAATGCCCCTGCGCCGGGCCGTCAATCCCATACGCCGAAAAAAGCCCGGTATTAAACCACTGAGGGCTGTTGGGGGCGGCTATTTGGTGAGCGAGCATATAACAAGCTTCGTCATAAAAAGCGCTTTCGTCATCTTCGGTATCAAAATAGTTATTTTGCTTGCCCCAATCAAGCCAAGTATAGACAAGCCTGTGAAAAACTTGCCTTACATCGTGTTCAGCACCGTCTTCGGGAAGAGAATTGCCCGGATCATCAGCCATTAAAGGCGTTTTTGTCCATTTTTTCCATTCATATATCCTGTCCGAAGGGATTCCTGCTTTACGGAAATATTTTTGAGCGATAATGTCCGCAGCGATTTGACTCCAGAACGAAGGCACAATAACAGTGTCCTGAGAAAAAATCGCTTTGCCGTTGGGGTTGCGAATTTCGCTTTTTCGCTTTTCCCAAACAATGTCGTAATAGGGACCGTTAGCGCTGTCAGTAAAAAATCGGTTTATTTTCATTCCCAAATCCTTTTTTTAATTTATCGATATGACCACATAGATAGCGGAGTGTTCTAGAGCATACACCATATATAGAGTTGTTGCAAGTAGTTGGAGGGAAATTTTTAAAAATTTTTTGGGTGTACATGATTTTGCCTTATAGGGATTTACAATCATACGGCAGGCGGGGCAGCGGAGCCTGTCAGGAAAAACTCTGCCGAAGAGTCCGCCTCTGAGCCCCCTACGGGGTCTCTCGGCGGGGAGCGGCAGAGATGTTTTTCCTGCCCGACTCCGCCGCCCCGCCTGTCTATGTTTGTGCTGCTGCGTGTTTTAACTCAAACAACATGAATACATTTGCAACATGATTGTTTCAAACCTCTACTCTACACTCTCTGCCATGAGGCTGAAACAATCATGTTGGCAATTTACACCTGTGTTAAAAAGCCCGAACTGCGCGGACGGCATTGCCGAAGCCCTTGACGTCGACGCTCTGACCCCCACCAGCGAAATTCTGATCCCACGCGTGATACGTGTCGCACTGCGAAGAAGACCAAAACCAGCCTGTTCCCAAATTACCAACAGCAGCTCTATTTTGAAAGAGCTCGTTTAATTCGTTTCTACTGGGCAAAAACCAATCTGCACCCAATGCTCTGGTTGCAGTAGCAGCACTTGTCGTATAACTGTTTGCGATACCATGCGCAATTATGATTTCCGTATTTCTCATACCCCTGCCGATTGCCCAATCTGTTTGCTCATTTGCATTTTGTGATAATCCCGGAATTAGTCTATTTTGATTTGCCCATTGAATATTATTTCCTAAATTTGCCGGAGAAGCTTCAAGATAGTGGCGTATTACACCTGTTGTGTCTGCCGCATTTTGGAAAAAGGTGAATCCTGATTCTCTGACATAAAAAATTACTCCGCCTTCAGGTCCTATATCGCCAATTCCTGCTGTTACGGTACAACCGGGGCGCTGACATTCTCTTGGTCCACTGCCTGCAACATGAGTCCCCCAATTCCAGTTATGCGGAACAACTGCAGTAGTCGGGTTTATTTGCCTTGTTTCGGGGCACGATATACAAGTTTGCGTTGTAAACCCATCTAAACAAGTTGGCGGTGTTACAACATCGTTTCCCCAAATATGCTCGCCCGTAGCAGATGTCGGGTCTATTTGCCTTGTTTCGGGGCAGATTGTACACGTTTGCGTTGTAAATCCGTCTTCTGAACAAGTTGGCTCTGTTATCTCACCTCTTCCCCAATCATG
>WQWD01000078.1 GCA_009785545.1 Treponema sp.
GTTATATGAAAAAAAATAAATTGGTTGTTTTTATCTTAATTGGTTTTTTGTGTTTTGGCTTTTCTGTCTGCCATAATTCGATTATGGAAAGCTGGTGGCCGGAAGGAACTTCTACAGATTCACCGCCGCCGCCGCCACCACCACCACCTCCGCCTCCGACTCCTCCAAGCGGCGGAGGCGGAGTAAATTTTGGTGTTGTCAAACTTTATCTGGATTTTGAACCAGACTTTAATGCGGGAGAAGGTCCTTCTCCGCAAGAGATCAAAGTTGAGTGGGGCAGCGCTATTGGGAGAATACGCCCGATAGTAAGAAATAATTACGGTTTTGTCGGCTGGTTTGATGAGGCAGACAAAGAGTGGAATATTGAAACTCGCTCTATAGAAAAAGCTGACGATGTTAACGGTGACGGTTTCATTACGCTTACAGCCAAATGGAGTATTAATGTTCGTACAGTAAGTTTTAATACAAACGGCTCCCCTTCGGTTATACCAGATCAGGTTGTAGCTCATGGAGCTAAAGTTATCCAACCTGTCATGCCGCTGCCGGACAACGAAGATTCGGAATCGCCGACTTACGGCAAAGGGTTTGTCGGCTGGTTTAACAATCCCGGTTTTACAGGCGCTGCATGGAACTTTGCGAGTAACACAGTTGCCGCTGACATGACGCTTTACGCCAAGTGGGACGATAATTTTTGCGTTGTAGATTTTGATTCAAACGTCGGAACAAGGCCTGATGGTTTTACACGGCTTACGCATACTCAATTTATAGCAATACATGAGGGCAGAGTTCAGGATCCCGGGCCTCTTGTTAAACCGGGTTATTCATTTTCCGGCTGGTACGACAATCCGGGGTTTTCAGGCTCTGCATGGAACTTTGCAAATGATCCTGTACCAAACACCGATTCTCTAACACTTTACGCTTATTGGGTTGTAAATACATACATCGTATCATTTGTGACAAGCCCAGTAACTGCGGAAATACAGATACAGGAAATAGACCACGGCGAAAACGCTGTTAAGCCGCCGGCACTAGAACCGCCGGAAGGTTATTATTTTGCGGGCTGGTATGATAACAGCAATTTTTTTGGAGATCCATGGGATTTTGAGAATAACGCTGTTTTAAACACTATGACATTATTCGCCAAATGGAACAGAATTGTTTATACTGTAACTTTTGTGCCCTATGTAATTCCCGATCATGTAAATGTTCCGCAGCCCAATGCGATCACTATAGACCCTCAGTTGGTAGAGCATGGTGAGCGAGTTATCCGCCCAGCCAATCCTCCGCAATTGGGAGACGGTCGTGACTTTAACGGCTGGTTTACCAAAGACGGGACAGATAATGATTGGGGTAAACAATGGGATTTTTCGAACGACACAGTCACCGAAGATATAAAACTTTACGGCAGATTCATTCCGCAGACTCGCACTATAGTTTTTAATCTCAATGGCGGCAGCTCCGGAGGGGCTACTCATTTTACAATACCTATAGGCAACCAAATTCTGAATCCGGGGAACCCGACAAGAACCGGTTACAATTTTGCTGGCTGGTTTTTGGAGCCTGATTTTACCGGCAGCCGTGTAACATTTAATGCATCATTAAGAGTTGAATCTCCTGATATTGTCATAGGTATGGAGCCTTTGTATTTTTACGCCGCGTGGATAACAAGTAATCATTTTATTACGTTTAACATTTTTGAAGATACTACAATAGAATATGAGACTATGATCGAAGTCAAACAAGGAGAAAGAATTTCCAGACCGATTATAGAGGCAAAACCAGGTTACTATTTAGACGGCTGGTATACAGTCAACGGAAATTCTCACGCTGATGGCTGGCATGAAAGTTACCTATGGAATTTTAATTACGGTATAGTTCATAGCCCTGTCGATTTATATGCCAGATGGCTTCCGTCGGAGTACATTGTCAAGTTTCATCTTGGAACTCCGCCATCGACTTGGAGCTTTAACGATTCTGTTCATGGTTCTGTTTTGCAAAATTCTCTGAATCAGCGGCAGCATTTAAAGGTTGACAGCAATGGGGAAAAAGTAATAATAGAACCCTTTATCCCGGCGCTGCCAGCAGAGCCGACTTTGTCGCCGAATGAAACCGGCTACTGGTCTTTTCTCCGCTGGGATTATCACACGACAGGCGGCGATGGCAATGTTGACAGAGCTAATCTTGCTCAATGGGATTTTAATTGGTATGTGGGCGAAAAAGAAGATTCGTTAGTAGAAATATCTTACGGTGTATTTGAATTAAATCTTTATGCAAGATGGGTTTCTCCTATGGACGACATGGACATGGTCTGGGTTCCAAGAGGCAGTTTTGTCATGGGTGATACCAGCGTATCAGGAACCCCTGAGGCTTACCATGCCTTTCCGACACGCAAAGTTACTTTAGATGGATTTTTCATCGGCAGATTTCTGGTAACGCAAGCAGACTATGCTCGTGTGATGGCAGGCACTTCTAACCCTAATCCAAGTCAATTTTCTGGAAACGAAGCTCGTCCCGTAGAAAATGTATCGTGGCATGATGCGGTTTTATTTTCTGAAAAAGTTGGCAGCGGTTTTCGTTTACCCACCGAAGCTGAATGGGAATTTGCGGCAAGGGGCGGACATTTTGGAGCGTTGCAAGATAATTTTATATATGCAGGGGGCAACAATCCTGGAACTGTTGCTTGGTACAACGTCACTGTTCAAGCGCAGCCCGCAGGTTTCAAAGCTACTCAGCCGGTAGGAAGCAAAATGCCCAATCAATTGGGTATTTTTGACATGAGCGGAAATGTGTCTGAATGGGTTGCGGATTGGTTTGCGGCGTACTCAAGTCTGATCCCTGCAAACCACTTTACAAATCACCCGATAGATTGTGCGATCTGCGTTAACCCCAAAGGCCCTGCCGGCGGAACAGAGAGAGTCAGGCGTGGCGGAGGCTGGAGTAATGCTGCAGGTAACGTACGAGTTGTTGTACGCAACAGTGATACGCCGGATACCGCTCACTGGGCTATTGGTTTCCGCATTGCTCGCAGCCCGTCATCGTCAGATATTTGGTGATGATCGTTTGCAAATAATTGATGGTTCACTCTTGTAAATGAGAGTGAACCATCAATTCCCTGTTCTAATCCATACTTCTTCGTTCCCGGAAAATGATTGATTAGAATCCAGTCTGTAATTGAATGAAAGCCCATCCAGTGTTATTGTCAGATTATTTCCGATTATTCTAAAGAAGCCGTTAATTACTCTGTTATTCATTGTGTCAATAAAATTGATGTTTCCGGCATTTCTGTTCCCGGAAAATCTGATAAACCGATTTTCACCGGAGAGTTGATAAGTTCCCATTTGAAAATCAAAAAATTGATTACCAAGCATAGTCGCAATACCGCCGCTTCTTGGCGGTGTATTATCGAAAAATTCTATCGCACCGTGTCCTGTCAGGTAATTATAAATTATATCATTGTTATTTGTTCGGGCAATCGATAGTGCTGTGTCTCCATTTATTGTCTGCGCATTTATATTTGCGCCGTGCCTCACTAATAATTTTATCAGATCACTATTTTCCCATTTTGAGGCGTATAAAAGAGAAGTCATGCCGTCTGCGTCACTTCTTGTTAATGGATATTGGAAATTAACATCAACTCCTGCCTCAATGAATTGTCTTGCTAAATCAAATCTTTGCCTGTTCATAACCAAAAGCAGTATTTCTCCGTTGGGAACAGCTCCATTTTGTATTAGAAATTGAATCGCATTATTTTGCCTGTTCCTGTCAATTGCGGTAAATAAATCAAATGAAGTTGGGCGGATATTGTACCGTAACAGTAATTCACTTACTCTTAAAGTAGTTTCTCCGGAAGAAAAATTTATGGCAAAATTCATTACAATTCTTTTGTCTGATTCTGACATTGTTTGTATGTTTGTTCTTATTATATTTTCTATTTGTTCGAGGTCGCTTCTGAACAAAGCATCGATGAAATCCCAGCTAAAATCAATTGCGTATATGTTTCCAGAGAATAAAACGATCAGAATAATGACAAAAATCTTCTTTTTCAATAACCCCTCCCAATTCTTTTTTATAGTCCTTTAATTTTACTTATTGTACAAGGAATTGAATAATTCCTTGTACAATAAGTATTTACAATCGGAAATAGTCAATTAATAAAATTAATTGACTATAAAATACTTTTATATATTTGTCAATGGACTTGTTTGACTTGGACTTGCTCGACAACTCGGTCAGTTATCGAACAACTCTAATATTGAATAAGCCATCACTCTAGTTTTATTCCCGGAAATGTTTTACAATAATTTTACTACTTATATTGGAGAGATGAGATGAAAAATATTTTTTTGATAATACTAACAACGATGTTTATGTTTTCCTGCACGTCAAGAACTGTGGCAGAATCAGCGCCGCAGCATGAGCAAAGTACAGACAAAGACGCAGTCTTGGAAATTACTTTCACATTTACACGCCTGCGTGGAGTTGCGAGCAATCAATTTGCCGTATGGGTCGAGGACTCTCAAGGGCAATATGTTACAACACTTTATGCGACACGTTGGACGGCACGTGGAGGCTGGAGGAGGAGGCCGACATCTATTCCTGAGTGGGTAAGAGCTTCGGGTGCTGCGGAAAGGCCAAGTTATCAGATCGATGCGGTCAGCGGTGCTACTCCCTCAACCGGAACATTAACCTACACATGGGATGGCACTGACAGTGAGGGCAGGCTTGTCCCCGACGGCGAATACACGATTATCCTCGAAGGGACTTTACGTTGGGCAAACCAGGTTTACTTCCGCGCTCCAATCAACTTAGGTCAAGGGTCAGTGACAGCGGAAGTAACTGTTGAATATGTCGGCGATGCCACAGATGATCGAGCGATGATCAGCAATGTATCTGTGCAGGTTTTGCGGTAAAAGTATTGTTATGAAAAATTTTTTGTTAATTGTTATGGTTTTAGCTTCGACGTCACTGTTTGTTCAAATGGGATTTGCTCATACAGACATTGCCCGAATCGTGCCGGGCGCTGAAGCTCAATTGAACGTGCTTCTTAACAGACCGGCTTTGGTATCGCCTGCGGCTGCGGTTCCTCTTGGAAGAAACTGGTTTAGGCTGGAACTCGACTCTCATATTTTTTCGGATCAAGTCAGTTTAAACCAGGTAAGAGCCGTTTTGTTGGATTTTGAAAATCATGACTCCATATTTGACGGAACAAGAAACAGGCGGGAATTAAATATTGTTAGCCGTACTGCAGGTGAAATAATTGCCGACTTTGTTTCCATTACGCCTGCTCCTTTGGGCATCCAGATCAGAACAAACTATCGTGTTACGATGAGGACAATCGAAAGTACCGATACAAGGTTTGTTTTTGAAATTATACAAACGCCCGAAGACAGCGCTTCCAACAGAAATATGAGAAACCATAGAGCGGTTCGTTTTGTAGAAGAAACAATTATTAATGGCAGAACATACACCTATATCAGGCTTTACAGCATAAATGATGTTAACGGCAGTATGCTGCCCAACGCAAGGTCTGTTTTCGAGCGCAATGCCGCTCCGGCAAACGAAGAAAATATGCAATTGATAATTAACGCTGCGAAATTGCGATAGTGATTTTAATATGACAGCCAAATGGATTCTTAAAAAAACAATTCAACAGCTCCTGTCTGTCTAATCTGCAGCTGCGTTACCGATCCTTCGCCGAACACCGCTTCCATGAAAGAACGGTATCTTTCAACCTCACTTAGCGGAATATATACTTGTATTGTTCCGGCAAACCCGCCGCCGTGTACTCTGCAAGCGCCTATTGCGGTTTCGTAAAAGAGAAAATCTTTGGTAAGCGCAAGCGCCAAAGCAATGCCTTGTTCTTTTAGATTATTCGTTGAATATATATTTTGTAAAAGTTTCCATGAAGAGTCCCCTGATCGATCAACCCAGTCAAAATAACTGGAGATTGCTTCCCATTTTTCGGAACGTGAAACCGCTTGTTTTAAATTCTTAAGATCGCAGAGCATTGCGTCAACACGATCGTTTTCGTCAAAATAGTGAAGAGAGCGAAGAAACGCCCTGTCTCCTACAGCTTTTCGCACATCAATGATGTTGGAAAAGAATTTTTCTTTGCCCACTTCCCGCAATACTGATTTACCGAAAAATGCGGCAACAGCTTTCATTTCCGAAGGAATCGAGGCGTAGTCTGCTGTTAAATCAGCGTGGCTTCCGCCGGTGTTTACCACACACAGCGCAAAATCCGCAGCGGCGAGGTCAAAGTCGACTTGCTTTACAACCGGGTGCGCTTCGTCTTCAAAGTCAATAACAACAGTGCCGCCTGTAGCGCAAGCTGTTTGATCCATCAACCCGCAAGGTTTTCCAAAAAAAACATTTTCCGCTGTTTGTCCGATTTGCGCAATTTCAAGTGCGGAGAGTTTGCCATTGCCGTAAAGTGAATCAAAGATACGGCCCACAAGCACTTCAATCGAAGCTGATGACGAAAGCCCCGAGCCCGGCAACACAGTTGATGTTATGTTAGCCGAAAATCCGCCGGCAGTTATCCCACGCCGGTTTAACTCAGAAGCAATTCCCCTAACCAAAGAACCTGTGGTTTCTTTTTCTTCGGGTTTGGGCTTCAGGTCGGGCTCTCCGTTTGAGTTTGTCAATTTTATTTTTGTATCGGGAAAACCTTTTGAACGAAGAAACACGATGTTGTCATTTCTCTTTTGCACAACGGCGACAGTGTCCAAATGAATGGAAGCCGCTAATACTTTGCCTCGATTATGATCTGTATGGTTTCCGCCAAGTTCGGTTCTGCCCGGCGCTGTGAATATTCTGAATTTTTCTGAGGCGTTGAGCTCTGTTTCCGGGAAACAGTCTTTCATTTCTGTTATCAAATCAGTGTAACGTTGGCGGGCGGAATCAATTTCGTTTTTTCCGTAAAGTTCGGTTAAAATTTTTGCTCCATATTCCGAATTGATTTTTTCCAAAAAACTGATAGCCGATATTTCTTTGTTTGAAAGTCCATTGTTCATTGTTCATAACTCCCTGTTAGGTATTAATTGTTGATTGTCTTTTCTGTTTTTTTATATATTATTAAATAATCGACAAAAGACACAATAGCAATAATTACAGACACAGCAAAAATTAATAGAGACGCAAATTTTATCTGAGGTAAAAGATGTTCAAAGACGGCAAGGCGCTCAAAGCTAACTGCAAGTAAGGCAGCTCCTACTGCGACAATATACATAACAGTTTTGATTTTCCCTGCCAAACGTGCTCCTAGGGTAACGCCTTTTTGCAGCGTCAGATTACGAAGAAAAAGAATCCCAAACTCACGGTAGATTACCATCAATAAAAGAATGGCTGGAAGAATACCTGCATCCCAGACCCCATCAATTACAAAACAAAGAAAGCAGGTTATTTGGACAAGCGTATCGGCGAAAGGATCAAACAATTTTCCAAAGTTGCTTGTCAATTTTAATTTGCGGGCGGCAAGCCCGTCAAAATAGTCGGTTATCTCTGAAACAATAAAGATGACCCAAAGTACGGGGATCGTCCAACCGCCCCCGTCAACCGCCAGTGAAGGAAAAAAGCGGGGCAAAAGATAGATAACAAAAAACACAGGAGCAAGGATAATTCTGCTTAAAGTAAGCTTGTTTGCTAAATTCATATTTTATAGTCCTTTAATTTTATTTTGATGAACTTTTTACTTCTATTTTTACCGGGATGTGTGTAAAACCCAAATCTTTGCGTATTTTATTGCGTAAATAGGCGATGTATGTATCAATAACTGCGTGAGTGCGTGAAGTAAAAATAATAAAGTGAACGGGATTTGCCGATTTCTGGGTAATATATTTTACTTTAAACCGTGTACGAGGGCCGCTTGGAGGAGGAGTTTCTGTCAGCCATTTCTCCAGTGCCTGATTTAACTGAGAAGTCCCAATACGCAAATTGAGCTGTTTGTACATTTTTATCGCAGTGTTAAGCAGCTTGTCAACACCTGTTCCGTCTTTTGCGCTTAGAGGGATTATCGGTGCGTACTCCATTTGACCAAAGAGAAAACGTATTCTGTCCGATACGGAGATAAAAGTGTTTTTGTATTGCGGCATTGTATCCCATTTGTTAAGCGCCATTATGATACCTCTGCCTTTGTCATGCGCAAGCGCAGCGATTTTTTTATCTTGATCTGTTAAGCTTTCCTCTGCGTCAATCATCAGGATAACAATATCTGCGGCGTCTATTGCTTTAATCGCACGGTTTACCGAGTAATATTCAATGTTTTCTGTTACCTTGGCTTTTCTGCGTATACCTGCAGTATCCAAAATCACAAAATCACGGGACTTCCATTTAAAAGTGCCTTCGATTGTGTCTCTCGTTGTTCCGGGTATATCACTCACGATTGATGTGTTGCCTCCAATCAAACGATTTGAAAGCGTAGATTTCCCTGTGTTCGGTTTTCCCAATAACGCTATGCGAATACAGTCTGTTTGCTTTTCTCGTGCGGCGTCAAAGTTTACTTCCTTGACTTTGGAAAAATCAAGGCGTTTTATTATTTCCTGTTTGAGTTCTCCTATGTTATCGCCGTGTTCTGCGGAAATCATCAAAACTTTTTCAAAACCAAAAGAGAGAACATTCCACGCATCAGCTAACATTCTTCCTCCTTCGGTTTTGTTTACTACGGCAATGAGTCTGTCACGATAAGGACGCAAAAGTTCGATTAGTTCTTCGTCCTCGCTTGTGATTGATCCTGCTTCCAGCAAGAGAATTACAAGGCTGCATTTTTTTATCGAGTCCAAAGTTTTTTCAACGACCAGCTTGTCCAGAAAACTTTGATCGGCAAGTTTAAAACCGCCCGTGTCGATGAGGCGTAAAGGTTTGTCGTCTATCAGACAGTCTGCCTGAACAGGATCTCGTGTAACGCCCGGCGTTGGATCTGTGATTGCCCTGCGTTTGTGAAGCAAGCGGTTAAAAAGCGTAGATTTTCCTACATTAGGTCTTCCTGCGATAACAACGACAGGAAGATTCGAGTAAAACTCGGCATATTTTTTTTCAGTTATCATTTTTTATCCTTTTGAAGAAAGTCTTTTTTTGATCATTCCTATTATACCAAGAAAATGCTGATCTTTCACAATTACAAGCATGGTAAATCCAAGCAGGATAAAAATAAATCCGTTAATTACAAATGGAATCCCGTAAGAAATAATTCTTGCATTACCTGCAAATAAATCTTTCAGCCATGGCGAAAGAAACCAAACAGGGATAACTGCGATAGCGGAAAGAACAATCATTCTTAAAATATAAAATAATGCAGGTCTTACAACAATGCTTATCTTGATGTTTGCGTTTCTCCCAAGAAAAACCAAAAGTAAAACAGTATTTATCAGACTTGTAAAAGACAGAGAAAAAGCTATTCCGGCTCCTCGAAACGGACCTACTAAAATTGAGGCTAGAATAATATTAACGGCAAAAGA